>JAFWTK010000206.1 GCA_017518935.1 Prevotella sp. | reverse complement strand
TACTTCACGGTGAAGAACGTGGAGGTCTATAAGAAGCAGACCGAAGAAAACAAATACCTCGGCATCGATGACGAGGACAAGAAAGAGTACACGATGGACGTCATCCTGAAGCGGGAATACAGCATCGGAGGTTCGGCGAACATCGAGGCAGGCTACGGGACGGACGACCGCTACAAAGTGAAAGGCTTCGGCCTGCGATTCTCCGACCGGACACGGGCAGTAGTCTTCGGCGGGCTGAACAACATCAACGAGACGATGGAGTTCGATGCCGAGGAAAGCGAGTACAACGACAGGACGGAACAATCAGGTGATAGCCATTTCAAACAAGTTGGCGGTCAGTTCGTCTATCAGGCACCAGAGGACAAACTGTCGAATGCTACTGAGGTGAGCGCCACATGGAACAACAACTTCAGCGAGAACCGCAGCCAGAGCGAGACCTATCTGAATGGTGCCAGCACCTTCGGTCTGTCGGAGGGCACCAGCCGCAGCAAGCCTAGTAGTTTCTCGCTGAAGAATACGCTGAGGGCTACGGGAAAGTTCCGTTTCTACTCAACAGCGAGGTTAGGCTACAGCCGTAATAACTATGAGAGTGAGGGCTGGAGTGTGAGTACTGCCGATGCTGTGATGAAGGACAGCATCAACAGTTCGTGGTACCGCTCCCGTAGTAAGGGTAACCAATTAAATGGCAATGGGTACGGCTCTCTGTCATATCGCCTGCCTTCGGGCGACTCGTTCACGTTCGACATACAGGGTAACTTTAGTCGCAGTTACAATCCAGAATCTTCGAGCCTGAATCACTATACCTATCATAAATTAGGAACCGTCGATAATCGTGACCGTCGTACAGAATCGCCCGGCTATTCCTATAACTATCAAGGTAACCTGAGTTTTAATTATCAGGCAACCAAGAAATTGCGCATATCTCCTTCTGTTGGACTCGGCAGGAGCGACTCCAACAGCGATCGTCATGAATATCTGCGCGATAGCATTGACTATCTGTTTGATGCCATGAACAGTTACGGGCAGCGCACACAGACACAGGACCGTCGTGCCGCCCTGAGTTTCGACTTCAACACACCATTAAAAAAATGGTATTTCAACCTTTACGCCACCCTGAGCACCAATTTCCAACGACAGCAGATGAGTTACGATAGTGAGCCCCTCACCACTTCACTCACCCGCCACTACACACTGTGGAGCCCAAACGCCTTTCTCTTTCTGACCAGCATGGACGGAAAGCACGACTTCACCGTACAATACTATATATGGCCCTCTACACCTTCCCTCACCAATCTTATCGACCGTCCCATAACCAGCGACCCGATGAATATCTTCCTCGGCAACCCTAACCTGAAAAAGAGTGAGCAGCACCAATGGTATGCAAACTATCGCCTGCGTAACGACAGCATCGACCAGACGATTCGAATCTCGTTTAATGGAGGTTTCACCCACAACGCCCAAACGCAGGGTTACACCTATGACACGATGACGGGTGTTCGCACCTACCGCCCGGAGAATATCAGCGGCGGCAACTGGTACATCAATTCCTCTATCAACTGGACTCGTGCCCTTGGCAAGCAAAAACTATGGTATATCGGCAACGAACTCGCCTTCCGCTACAACAAAAGTACCAGCATCGCCCTCACCACAGGTAGCACCAATTCGGAATTGAGTCGCGTGGGAACCTCCCTTGTGAACTACAAGCCCAATATTCGTTACCAAAAGAAGAATCTCACCCTTAACGCAAAGGGCGATTTCTCTTACCGTCATATCCACCGTAATATCACATACGGCGAACAGCCAACAGACATCTGGGAAATCGCCTATGGACTAAACGGTACATATAAACTGCCGTGGAACTTCACCCTTGACACCGACCTGATGATGCACTCCCGCCGAGGCTACACTGATGCGGAGATGAATGACAACCGCCTCTACTGGGATGCCTCGCTCATCAAATCTTTCCACCAAGGCCAGTGGGTCATCAAACTGCGCGGCTATGACCTCTTAGGTCAAGTATCCAGTCTCCGCTATAGCATCAGTTCCCAGGGCCGTACCGAGACATGGACCAACTCCATGCGCCGCTACGCCCTCCTTACCGTCGCCTACCGTTTCTCGCAGAAACCAAAGAAAGAAAACAATTAAACATTCCTTATATGAACAAAAAAACTATCATCACCGCACTGCTCGCCCTCGCCGTATTTACGGGCTGGGCACAGTCAACAAAGACAGCCACTGTCACTGGTTATTCACCAGCACTGAAAGACAGCACATTGGTGTTTGCCGGCACTGGCACTTTACTAAACGTTGTAGATACCGTCCAAGGTGGACATTTCGCCTTCACCTTACCTGTTGAGGAACTCACAGAAGGTTCTCTCACTTTCTGTGGTGAAGGCTGCCCCAATTTTGTGATGACTATCTTCCTGCGTCCCGGCGTGACAGTTAAAGTGACGGGCACAGATAGTCTCTATCCATTATGGAAAGTGGAGAGTCCTGTGCCCGAACAGAAAACTGAAAGCCGTATAACGGAGTATTGCCACGATGTAATAACAGAATATTTGCAGATGGATCTGGATAATAAGTCTTGGGCAGAGAGAGACTCTATTGAAATAAAGTATGTAAAACAACAAATGGACATTCTGCCCTCACTGCCTGTGGATGCTGCCACGATTCGGACATTATGGGGTATATCCATGACAGCAAAAAACACCAAGGACTTCCCATACATGGAACAGTTAAAGCAACTTGAAAAGACTATTGTTGCCCATGCACCGAAAGGATTTGAAGAGAGATTGGCAGAGATACACAACTATGTCTATCCGCCACGTGTTTTACAGGTAGGTGAAGAAGCCGTCGATGCAGAACTCCTTGATATGCAAGGTCAGAAGCATCACCTCAGCGAAGTTTTGGGACAGCAAGGAAAATATGTGTTACTCGATTTCTGGGGTATTGGCTGTGGTCCATGCATGATGTCAGAACCGGAGATGAAAGAGTTTTATGAGAAAACGAAGAATAAAGTGGAAATCGTTGGTATTAATCAGAATAAACTCTCAGAGTGGCAGAACCATGAATTCAGTAAGCGTATTGTTTG
>JAFWTK010000023.1 GCA_017518935.1 Prevotella sp. | reverse complement strand
TTGTGGGAATTTTTCCATGGTGTGGGAGGGGTTAAAACTCTTTTCTTTTTCTCAAAGTCTCCATATTGGTTCATACGCACCTATTTCTATCTTTTTTTGATTTCACCGATGCTAAATAGTTTTCTTACAGACAATAAACGGCGGTTACAAATGTTGCTAATTTTGGGTTTTATTGCAGTCTATATGGGGTGTTTGCATGAGCCATCGTTAAAGGATGGTAAGAATATCGCTTTGTTTATGTTTGTCTATGTGTTAGGAGACTGTTTAAATGCATTCAAGTTACAATACGATACTTGGAAACTAAAATGGATAATCCTTGCCTATCTTACACTTAATGTGCTGTTAGTTCTATGTTATGTATCTTTTCATGGCAATTTAATAGGTAAATTGTTATGGGCAATGAGTTTCCCTTATTATAGTCCTGTTCTAATTCTGAATGCATCTTTGTTATTTATTATCTTTAGTAAATTCAATTTTAGGTCTTATGTTATCAACTGGTTAAGTGCATCAGTCCTTTCTGTTTATGTTTTGCATCATCAGCATTTTGTTTTATATTCATTGATAGGGCCTATAGTTATTCAACTATACAATATGTCAGATAATCCAGTTATCTTACTGACAGGTTTATTCTTGATAACAATAGCGATTTTAGTGATGAGTATAACTGTTGATAAGATTGTTATGCCAAATTTCCTTTTGAAGAAGTTAAATTCATTTTGATTTTGTATCATATATGATTTACTTAATCGTTATAATTCTACTATTTTTCTTATCCTTTCGCTATGACATTCAGGGGAAGACGAAGAATTTTGTCTTCTGGTACCGCTTTGTGCTGGTTGTTTTTATTTTAATTGGGGGGTTAAGGTGGCGTCTTGGACTTGATACACCGAATTATCTCAGATCCTTTTATTATGATTATCCGACTTTAGGCCAATTCTCTTTTGTGGAATATGGCTTAGGGAAAGATCCTTTCTATGTTTTGATTAATTCTATTGTCAAGACACTTGGTGGAAGATTCTTCATAGTCCAATTAATTCAGGCCTCTATAGTAAACGTATTGATTTTTAAGTATATAAAAAAGCATTGTAGTTATTTCTTTTCTTGTATTTTTCTGTATTTTGTCACTTTTTATTATGATTTCAATATGGAAATCATGCGGGGAAGTATCAGTATTGTGATATGCCTGTTTGCTTATGATTATATACTCGATAAAAAGTGGTTGAAAGGATATTTGTTATTATGTATAGCCTTGATGTTTCATTTGCAGACTATAGTCATGTTTGTACTTCCTATTTTTTTCTTCCTAAGATTAAATAGGATTGGAATTGCAATGATTTTCGGTGCTTTTATCTTTGCATTTTTGGTGAATACAATATTTGGCGAATATCTGACACTACTTAATGCTGTGAGTGAAGACGGTGCAGGAAAGGCCGAACAATATTTGAATTCAGAGAAATATGGCGATCAGACTCATAACTTGAAATTTATGGCTGCAACGCATCTCCCATACATCATTTATAGTATTGTCTCTTTGTTATATTTGAAAAAGTATGATAATAATAATCCGTTATTAAAGTTGGAGCCTTTTTTGCTTTTGGGTGTAGTATTCCTAGTTGTGCAGTTGAATTTACAAATTGCATATCGTTATGTAGATTATTTTAGGATCCATTTCATATTGTTTTTTTCAGAATTCTTTTATAGTCTTTTCAAACGGGATTGTCCTTTGAGTAGAGGAGTGGTTTTTGCACGAACAGTTATTGTCTTTATTCCTCTCTTTTTCATGATTGGTTTTACAGATTATCGGCGTCGAGTTCGTTATCTTCCTTATTCATCAGTGATAGAGAGGAAAATAGACAAGAATAGGGAACAAAGATTTATGGAAACGCAAGATAGAATACCTGCCAATAGAAATGTGTATTAACCTTCGTAAGAACGATTTAAACTTGTTTGTAGAATGAATTCCATGATTTATTATTCTTTTATTATTCCCATCACAATACACCGGATTTATTACAGCGTCTCATAGATTCTATACCGCAGCGTGAGGATATTGAAATTATAGTTGTTGATGACAATAGTGATGAAGATAAGAAGGCTTGTATTTCTAGATTGGATGTCAAAACTATCTTTATTGACAAACAAAATACAAAAGGTGCTGGGCATGCCCGTAATATTGGTATGGATGCTGCATCGGGAAAATGGCTTCTCTTTGCCGATTCCGATGATTTTTATAAACCCAACTTTATTAATGTTCTTGATGAATATAAGGATGATGATATTGAGATGCTTTTTTGGAATGTGGAATCTGTGGATAGTGATACCCTATTACCAGGGAAGGTAAATCGTTCTTCTTATCATCAAAAAATGATAGAGAATTTTGATGGGAGCAAAGATCGTTGTAACAATTTATTATTTCTCGGATTTGGGCCTTGGCGAAAAATGCTATTAACTAGTTATGTAAGAAAATATGGCTTCCGCTTTGAGGAAATACCTAAAGATAATGATCATCTTTTTTCTTTAGAAACTGGCTATTTCGCCAAGAAATGGAAAGTTGATCTTAGGGTTCTGTATACATTGACATATTGTGAGGGAAGTATAACTTATGGCAGAATGACAAAGGATAAATATATTGCCCATTTTTTAACATTACGGAGAAGAGCAAAATTGTATAGTTATATGGGGCATCCTGAGTGGAATAAGAACTGTGTACGTGGTCGTTATTTCCAATCTGGTCTTTACTATTGTTATAAAATGATAAAAAAGAAGCCAAAGGAAGGTATGCGTGCTTTATTTTATTATGTAACGAATTGTGTTTTAATAGAAAATAAATCGAATTATTATATTGATGTTATTGAAAGATTAAAAAAACGTGAGTAAACTCATTATAAAACGTGAGTTAACTCAAGTTTTGGTTGTATATCCTGACACTATTTTCAAAAAGTAAAGTATTATTCAAATAGATATAATTATGAAAGCATTAATCTTAAACTCCGGTTTGGGTCACAGGATGGGTGTGATTACAAAAGAACACCCGAAGTGTATGACGGAGATTTCGTACCGGAATACGATTTTGAGCCGACAACTCAGATTGTTGGTGTCGTTTGGCATCGAGGAGGTTGTGATGACTACTGGTTATTACGACCAAATATTGGTGGACTATTGTGATGCACTGCATTTGCCTTTGAAGTTCACTTTTGTCAATAACCCTGAGTATGCCACGACCAATTATATTTACTCCATTTATTGTGCCAAGGAGCAACTGAAAGATGACGACATCATCCTGATGCACGGTGATCTGGTGTTTGAGAGTCAGGTGATGGAGGCAATCATTGACTCTGCGACAAGTTGTATGGCAGTCAGTAGCACACTCCCTCTTCCTGAGAAGGACTTTAAAGCTGTCATTAAGGACGGCAAGATAGAAAAAGTAGGCATTGAGTTCTTTGACAATGCTATGGCCGCACAGCCTCTCTACAAAATTCTGAAAGAGGATTGGTTGGTATGGCTTCAGAACATTGAGAAGTTCTGCGAAATCAATAACCGTAAGGTGTATGCCGAGAATGCCTTCAACGAGGTGAGTGATCAGTGCAACATCTATCCTTGCGACGTCAGGGATATGCTCTGTGCCGAGATTGATACGCCAGAGGATCTTGAGATTGTTTCTAAGAAAGTGGCTGAGATCAATAAGCGCACTGTTTATATGTGCTTCTCAACGGAGTACATCCATTCTGGACATGTCGCCATTCTCAACAAGGCGCGTCGATTGGGCCGGTTGATTATCGGTATCCTTAGCGATGAGGCTGTGTCCAGTTTCAAACGCTATCCCCTCATCCCCTTTGAGGAGCGCAAGGCACTCTTTGAGAATATGGCAGGTGTCGAGAAGGTCGTGGCTCAAGATACGCTCTCTTATGCAGATAATCTACGCCAACTGAAGCCTGACTATGTGGTACATGGTAACGATTGGTGTGAGGGTTTCCAACAGCCAATAAGACAAGAGGTCATCGACGTTCTAAATGAATATGGTGGGAAGTTGGTAGAGTATCCCTATAGCAACAACCCCATGTATAAGGAACTCGATGCTGCTCATCGGGCAGAGGCTTCTATGCCAGATGTGCGCCGTGGTCGCCTTCGTAAACTCATCAATATGAAAGGATTGGTAACAGCGATGGAGGCTCATAGTGGTATCACAGGTCTGATTGTAGAGAAGACCAAGGTGCTTCAGGATGGTAAGACCTATCAGTTCGATGCCATGTGGGTCAGTTCGCTTTGCGACTCTACTGCCAAGGGTAAACCCGACATTGAGTTGGTGGATATGACTAGCCGCTTCCGTACGATTGATGACATCATGGAAGTGACCACCAAACCCATCATCTTCGATGGTGATACGGGTGGTCTGACTGAGCACTTTGTCTATACCGTCCGCTCCTTGGAGCGTATGGGTGTCTCGATGGTCATCATCGAAGACAAGACCGGCCTGAAAAAGAACTCCCTCTTTGGTACGGAGGTCAAGCAGACGCAAGATACCATCGAGCACTTCTGCGAGAAGATCCGTGCAGGCAAGCATGCGCAGAAGACCAAGGAGTTCATGATTTGTGCCCGTATCGAGAGCCTCATCCTAGAACAGGGTATGGAAGATGCCCTCAATCGAGCCTTTGCTTTCAGTGAGGCAGGTGCAGATGCCATCATGATTCATTCCCGCAAGAAGGATCCAGCAGAGATCTTTGAGTTCGTGGCTAAGTTCCGCGAGAGGAATACCACTACACCTATTGTGGTAGTTCCCACCAGTTTCAACACCGTTACTGAACAGGAGTTTAAGGAGCGTGGTGTCAATGTGGTAATCTATGCCAACCAACTGACCCGAACGGGTTTCCCTGCTATGCAGGATGCAGCACGAACTATCCTTGAAAACCATCGCGCCAAGGAGTGTGACGACAAGTGTATGAGCATTAAGGAGATTATTACATTGATCCCAGAAGAGTGATTTTATTTGAACACATATTTCCACGAATTGACCTATTTTTTCATTAATAAATAACAAGAATTTGAGAATTAGAGAACTATGATTCGTCCAGAATATTTCATAGAAAAATTGAGAGAGAACGGCATTGATTGCTTTGCAGGAGTGCCTGATAGTCTACTGAAGAACATTTGTGCATATATTACAGACCATTGCGATGAGGCGCATAATATTATTACGGCAAATGAAGGAGCGGCAGTTGGATTGGCTGCAGGGCATTATCTGGCCACGGGACAGCCAGCCTGTGTGTACATGCAGAACAGTGGTGAAGGCAATATCATTAACCCCATTGCCTCCCTTACTGACCCCGAAGTTTACAATATCCCTGTACTTCTGTTGATTGGCTGGCGAGGTCGTCCGGGAGTACACGATGAACCCCAACATGTAAAGCAAGGCAAAATTACTACAGGACTTCTGAATGTGATGGGCATCAACTATGAGGTGCTGGCCAAGGAAGAGGACAAGGCTGAAAAGCAGATAGCCAAAGCCATCAAGGCTCTCCAGAATAAGGAAGTCTTTGCTTTGGTGATTGAAAAGGACACCTTCGATGCCTATACCCTTCAGAACGTGGAGAAGAACGATCTCACAATGTCTCGCGAAGAGGCCATTCAGATGGTTGCTGCTGCCTTGGGTGAGAAGGATGTCATCGTCTCTACTACAGGCATGATCTCCCGTGAACTCTTCGAGTATCGCACAGCGATGAACGAAGGTCATGAGCGCGACTTCCTGACCGTAGGTTCTATGGGCCATGCCTCTCAGATAGCCCTTGGCATTGCCATGGCAAAGCAAGACCGCAAAGTCTGGTGCTTCGATGGTGATGGTGCCTCAATCATGCACATGGGGAGCATGGCCATCGTTGCCAGCAAAGCCCCAAAGAATTACATTCATGTTGTTTTCAACAATGGTGCCCATGATAGTGTTGGTGGTCAGCCTACTGTTGGATTGAAGATTGATTTGCCTGCTGTTGCCAAGGCAGTTGGCTACAAATCGGTTTATAGTGTTTCAACCAAAGAGGAATTACTGAATCAACTCACCGATTTTGATGAGGCTCCTATGTTCTTGGAAATCAGGGTGAAGAAGGGTAATCGCAAAGATCTCGGTCGCCCAACCACCACCACCATTCAAAACAAAGAAGCATTAATGGAATTCCTATGCAAATAATATATAACGGTATCAAAAACCTGTCAAAAGCCTTAGAAAACGCCACAAAGGTCTTCCTTGTCTGCGACTCCAGTTTCCCTTATCTCAATATTAAGCGTGATATAGAGAATCTGTGTGTTCCTCATGTGATGTTTTCGGATTTTTCACCAAATCCTGTCTACGAGGATGTATGCAAAGGCATAGACCTTTTCCAGATCACGAAGTGTGACACGCTTTTGGCAGTAGGTGGCGGTAGTGCCATTGATGTGGCCAAATGCATCAAACTTGCTGTCTTGGCAAAAGAAGGCAATGATGCCATTATCCCACCATTGGTGAACACCAGGGTAGAATGCGATGGATCGAAACTTCTCTTTATTGCCATTCCCACCACAGCAGGTACAGGCAGTGAATCCACGCATAATGCCGTGATGTATTACGAAGGTGCCAAACAGACTGTTACCAATGATGGCATACTCCCTGACGTTGCTATTCTGGAACCATCAGTCTTAAAGACCCTGCCTCTTTATCAGAAGAAATGCACGATGATGGATGCTCTCTGTCAGGGCATTGAATCCTGGTGGTCTGTCAATTCTACAGAGGAGAGTTATGAGTATAGTTGCAAAGCCATTGAACTCATTATGGCCAACTGGCAAAAGTACATCTTTGAAAATGATGATGAGGCTGCTGCCAATATCATGTTGGGTGCTAACTATGGCGGTCGTGCCATTAATATCACAGCCACAACAGCAGCCCATGCCATGAGTTATAAAATAACTTCTTTATATGGCTTCCCTCATGGCCATGCTGTGGCAGTTTGTCTGCCGGAGATATGGGAGTATATGATTGGGCACATGGATAAATGTTTGGACAAACGCGGAAAAGACTATCTTGATGGTATTTTCAACAACATTGCCAACACAATGGGAGCAAAGACTCCATCTGAGGCCATTTCTGTTTTCAGGAACATGATGCATCAAATGGAACTATCCAATCCTGTTTCCAAACAACTTCCATCTGACATATCCCTTCTTACCTCATCCGTGAATCCTGTTCGCTTAAACAACAACCCTATACGATTGGATACAGGGACTATTCAATCATTATATAATATAATTGTGAAGTAGACTATGCGTGAAGTATCTTCAGAGGATTGTAAAAGACTTCAATTGAATATACTCATCAATGTCGCCAAGTTCTGCGATGAGCATAATATCAAATACTCTTTGGCCTATGGGACATTGATAGGAGCAATTCGTCATAAGGGGTTTATCCCTTGGGACGATGACATCGACATCATCATGATGCGCAATGACTATGACCGGTTTGTTTCTTTATATCATGATAGTTCTTTCCAGTTAGTAGATGGAAATCATCATGCAAATCATTTACATGTTCGGGTGGCAGACATGAGTACTCTAATTGTTTTCCAACACTCTGAAATAAAAAGGAAATTCTACAATGGAGGTGTTTGGGTAGACGTGTTTCCTATAGATAATGTACCACAGAGCGAAAAAGACTATCGTTCATTCATGAAGCAAGTCAGGTTTCTCTGTCATCTGCAAAAATGTGGAGAATTGAGTTTTAAAACTATTTGGAAGGGGAATCTCATAAGCAGGATTCTTCGTGCATTTCTATATTTGATTGTAAAGCCACTTGTCAGACCTATTGGCGTTTTATCGGGAAAGATGATGCTTAAGTATAATGGTAATCATTCCGAGAAGGTCGCAAATGTTTCATTATGGTATCTTAAGTACCCTTCGTTCAATTCATCACAAATGGATGAAACTATTGATGTGGAATTTGAAGACCACCAGTTTAAGGCTATTAAGAACTATGATGAATTCTTGAGAGGAATATATGGAGACTATATGACCCCACCTCCTCCTGAAGATCGTATTCCAAGACATGATTATATTGCATATTGGAGATAAACATTATTTTTGTTTAGTAAATAATAGGAGTTTAAATTATGAGAGAAGTATCATTTGAAGAATCAAAAGATATAATGATAAAGATTCTTAAGAGTATTGATAATTGTTGTCGTGAGCATAATATCAAGTATTCTGTTTGTTGGGGTACGATGATTGGCGCTATACGCCATCAGGGTTTCATCCCCTGGGATGATGATATTGATATAATGATGCCACGAGAGGATTATAATCGATTTCTAGCAGTATATGATGATTCAGAATTTGGCATCTGTTCTCCCAAAATGACAAAGAATTATAGGCAAATAATCACGAAGATTCATGAAAGGAAGACGTGTGTTTATTTTGGTCATGCTCCCAAAAGTCTATTTGGTGTTTGGGTATCTATTTTCCCCTATGACAACGCACCAGATAAGCATATAAAAATGTGGGAGATTAAACGTAATTTTTGGATGGATTTGTATCATATCAAAATTTCCAATATTAAGACTGATAAGTTCCTGCCTCGTCGTATGGCAAAAATCGTACTGAAAGCAATACTTCCTTCGTCATTCAGGATATATAATCAAGTTGAATCTTGTCTTACGGCGTATAATCGTCAACATACTCAACGGGTATGTATTTGGTATGGTGCGACATATAAGTGGTTCAGATATTTTCCTAAAGAGTTGTTTGACGAATGTATAGATGTTGATTTTGAGACAATCAAAACAAAAATAATAAAAGGTTATGATAAGTTCATGAGACAGACTTATGGCGATTATATGCAATTCCCTCCAGAATCAGAGCGTGTTCCCAAACATAATTATAAGGCATATTTTATTGAGTAAACAGAAATCGTGGTATTGGAATGAATTATAATATAAAAGATTATGGAATTAAAGAAATTTGTTGACAATTTTGCACAGCAGTTTGATGATACTGATGCAAGTGAGATTAAGGCAGAAACCGTGTTTAAGGAACTGGATGAGTGGTCGTCTTTGATTGCCCTTGGAGTTATAGGTATGGTGGATGAAGAGTATGAAGTAACGCTGAAAGGTGAGGATATCAGAAATTCAAACACAGTGGAAGACCTCTTTAATGCTGTAAAGGCTAAGGCATAATGGAAGGACAGAATCCATTCTCACTGACAGGTAAAAGCATTTTAATTACCGGTGGAGCAGGTGGTATTGGTTGTGCTACGGCTCATACTTGTATTCATCTAGGTGCAAGGGTTATTCTGACGGATATTCGTGAGGAAGTTCTTCAAGCGACGTTAACTTCTTTACCTGCCTCACAGACAGGTGAACCCAACCTTTGTTTTACGGCTGACCTGACAGATGCGGAACAATTGGCTGCATTGGTGGATTTTTGTCCTCAGGTAGATGGATTAGTCTGTAATGCTGGGGTGATGAAACTGACATTGACTCAGTTTATCACTGAAGAAGAACTGACGCGTATTCAGAAGATTAACCTAAATGCTCCTATTCTTCTGACCCGTTCTTTGTTGAAAAAGAAAAAGATCAAAAAAGGTGGCTCGATTGTATTTACGGCTTCGGCGGCTGGTGTGTATCGTGTCTCTCCTGGCAATGGTATCTATGCGACAACGAAATGTGGCATTGATGCCTTTATGCGGACAGTCGCATTGGAGTTTGGTCCCAAGGGGATACGTTGTAATAGTGTGAATCCGGGTATGGTTGAGACAGCATTGATAGGCTCTTTCACTGAAGAAGAAAAACAAAAGGAAATGCAGAATTATCCTTTGCGCCGTTTTGCCAAGCCTGAGGATATTGCATACGGTATTGCTTATTTGCTCTCTGATGCGTCATCGTTTGTGACTGGTACGGCTTTGAAGATCGATGGAGGCATGACACTTGGATAAGGTAATAGTAAATAGTAATGGGAAGATTATTAGATAATAAAGTGTGCATCATTACTGGTGCTGCGCAGGGCATTGGCAAGGGCATCGCAGAGCAGTTCGCTGCTGATGGGGCTATCGTCTATGCCTGTGATCTCCGTGAGGGGGCTATGGATGAGTGGTCAAAAGAGTGCGCTGAAAGAAATAACACCCGTGTCATCCCGATGTACTTTGATGTGTCGGATGCTGCGGCCGTCAAGAATGCATTGATGAGTATCTTTAAAACTGAGAAACACATTGATGCATTGGTAAACAACGCTGGTGTGGTGTTTAACAAGAAGATCGGTATGATCGTGCGTCAGGAGACTGAGTTGATGTTCCGTATCAACGTGATAGCGGTTATCGAACTAGTTCAACTCTGTTCACGCCTGATGGCTCGTACAGGTGGCGGTTCCATTGTGAACATCGCCTCTGTGACAGCCGTACTTGGTTCTCCTGGGCAGTCAGCCTATTCTGCTACCAAAGGTGCTATTATCTCCTTCACAAAGTCTGCAGCCAAGGAACTGGCCCCGCAGGGAATCCGAGTGAATGCGGTGGCACCAGGCATCGTAAAAACAGAGCGGTTTGCAGAACTGTATGAGAGCGATGGCGCAAAGATTGACCAGCGTATCTCAAGAATAGGTCTTGGAAGACTGGGCACACCTGAGGATGTCGCCAATGCCTGTGCGTTCTTGGCTTCTGACAGGGCCAGTTATATCTCAGGTGAGATACTTGGAGTTAATGGGTGTGCATCGATTTAGTAGTTAAGTTGGAAGAAGTTAAGTAGTTAAGCCAAATGATTTTGTATTTAGATAGGTGGAAAGGGGATGCAGTTGCGGCGATTGATTCGCAGGGACAGCAACTAACGTATGGTGAGTTGCGGGATTTTGCGGAAAAGGCTAAACAATTGATGCCAGCCCGTTCGTTGTTCTTCTTATTGGTGGAGAATAATGTAGGTGGCATAGCCTGGACCATCAGTAATATCTGTGCGGGTAATGTACCACTGATTCTGAATGCTCATCTGGATGACCAGTTGTACAATAGTCTATATGAACTCTACCTACCGCCTTTTGTTTGTGTACCAGAAGGGATAGCCGACAAATATGATTATGAAGTAGTTTGCTCTTTCTATGGCTTTACACTGATGAAGACAGGCCATGAGGCATGTCTGATGAACGAGGAGTTGTCGCACCTGTTACCCACATCAGGGTCGACAGGTAGCCCGAAGTTGGTTCGTCATAAGTATGCGAATATAGAGGCTGCAGCCCTAAACATCTCTACTTTCTTTGAACTGACGGATAAGGATCGTCCATTGATGGTACTCCCTTTATATTATACGATGGGCCTATCAATGGTGTTCAGTCATTTCTATGTGGGTGCTACTTTGCTCATTACAAACCTCAGCATGACCGACCGTAACTTCTGGAGGTTCATGAAAGAGGAGCGCGCGACAAGTTTTACGGGTGTGCCCTATAGTTTTGAGATTCTGAATCTGATGCGCTTCTTCCGGATGGATCTGCCTGACCTGACCTTGTTGACGCAGGGTGGGGGAAGGATGCCCAAAGAACTGAATCTGAAGTTCGCGGAATTCTGTCGTGACAATGGCAAGAAGTGGATTGCCACTTACGGTCAGTCAGAATGTACGGCCCGTATGGCTTGGCTACCTCCGAAATGGGCGATAGAAAAAGTTGGCAGTATCGGTATGGCCGTGCCTAATGCAGAGTTATCTCTCATTGACATGGACGGTAATCCCATTACAACCCCAAATACAGAGGGTGAGATGTGCTATCGTGGTAAAAATGTCACGATGGGTTATGCCCGAAAGCGTGAGGATCTGTTGCTTGGTGATGAGCGTCATGGATTTATCCGTACAGGCGATCTGGCCTATTTCGATAAGGATGGCTGCTATTATATCGTTGGTCGTATGGGGCGCTTCTTAAAACTCTTCGGTATGCGCGTCGGACTTGATGAGTGCGAGCGTATCGTGAAAGGTAAATTCCCTGGACTGGCGTGTGCTTGTGTGGGTACGGATGAAAAGATGATTGTCTATCTGACTGATGAGAACTACAAGATGCAAGTCAAGGATGAACTCGTCAGTCGTCTGAAACTCGTAGCCTCTTCTTTTGAGATTCGTATCATCAACGAAATACCTAAGAATGAGGCAGGAAAGACATTATATGCAAAATTAGAAAACAAATAAATATGGAGAATTTAGAAAAGTACAACAATGCCTTTGAGCAGGTGTTTGGCGCAAAGGCAGAGGAACTGAATGACAACTATGGTAAGGATACTGTTGACGAGTGGGACTCTGTTCATCAGTTGAGCCTGATCGCCCAGTTCGAGGAATCCTTTGACATCATGTTCGACCCTGAGGATATCATGGAGATGACCTCCTATGCCAAAGGCAAGGAATTATTGAAAAAATACGAAGTGGAATTGTAATGGCATGTTGGGAAATCAAGAACGTCAATATCGCCGGTGTGTCGATGGCAGTGCCTGAGCACACGGTGAAGACGGCAGACATAGACTTGTTCACACCCGAGGAGGCTGAAGTCTTCGACAAGACTGTCGGTATCAAATCACGTCATATCGCTCCAGATACGATGTGCGCCTCGGATATGTGTCAAGCTGCAGGAGAAAAACTCTTGGCAGAACTCGGCTGGGAGAAGGAAAGCATCAATGCCCTGATTTTTGAGTCGGTGACAGGTGATTACCGTACGCCTCCAACTTCCTGCCTGTTACAGGATCGGATGGGACTATCAGAAGACTGCTTCTGTATAGATATTCCGATGGGGTGTTGTGGCTGTATGTATGCCATTACTGTGGCAGGAAATCTGTTGACCACAGGTCAGATCAAGCGAGCTTTGTTGCTTGTTGGAGATACAGCCTTGTGCATGGGCTCCATGAAGGATAAGAGCCGTGTGCCGCTTTTCGGAGATGGTGGTACGGCTTTGGCATTGGAATATGATGAAACAGCCAATGACATTATTATCGATTTCCATACCTTGGGAAAAGGTGGTGATGCTTTGATGACCCCTCATGGAGGTTTCCGTCATCCTGCTACACCAGCGTCTTTCGAATATGAAGATTTTGGTAATGGCATAGTTCGAGCTCCCTATCATACTATGATTAACGGCATGAATGTGTTCTCGTTTGCCATCAGTCGTCCACCGAAGTCTGTGGAACAGTTCTTGGCAGATTATAACATCAATCGCAATACTGACATCGACTATTTCTTGATTCATCAGGCAAATAAGATGATTGTGGATCGTGTGGTCAAGAAGTTGAAACTGCCTTTGGAGAAAGTTCCTTATAATTTGGAAGAGTTCGGCAATCTTGGTGGTGCTTCGATTCCTTCTTTGATGGTAACAAGAATTGCAGATAAATTAAGAAAAGAAGAAACAACCATCCTCGGGTCTTCGTTTGGCCTTGGTCTTAGTTGGGGAACAATGCTGTTGAAAACAAAACCAATGGTGGTTGGCAATATAATTTTGTTGTAATTTATGACTATACGAGTGTTTTTGTATCGCAGATTTGTTAGGCTATACCCTCGGCTTTTACGGAGTGTGTATAAGATGGATATTGGTAAAAATGTACGGATTTCATGGAAAGCACATTTGGATAAGTCTATTAATCCTCGTGGTATTCATATTGGGGATGGGGCTCAGGTCCTTAATGGTGCAATGATTTTATCTCATGATGCTTGTCGAAGATTAAAAACTGATACATATATTGGAAAAGACTGCTTAGTTGGAGTTCGTGCAATCATACTTCCTGGAGTAACCATAGGTGATTCTTCTATTGTTGCTGCAGGAGCTGTTGTTTCCAAAGATGTGCCTCCTCATAGTGTAGTGGCAGGAAATCCAGCACGGGTTGTAAAAACAGGAGTCGTTCTCAAGAAAGCTATGGTTGTTGAAGCGGGAGAGCGTGTTTCACAATGATTTAAATATATGAGTGAGATAAAGTATATGGAGAAACCAGACTGGGTGTCTTGGGAAGATGTCCTAACATGTCTTCATGAAGCCCATAAGGTAAATAAGAGAAAAGGTTTCACTATGCCTGGATATGCCATGACAATGGAAGAATACATGGAGAAACTTGGTGATGGTCAGTGTTATGTAGCTCTCGAAGGTAACAAAGTCATTGGGGTGACCTCTGTGAAATTTATTAAATCACGCAGGTGGTGTACGTGGGGAAAGAAAGTGGCGTATAACGGATTAGATGGAATCTTGAAAGAATATCAAGGAACTGATGTATTCATTTCCCTTAATGCTTTACGTTACAAATACATCAAAGAAAGTGGGGTGAATATAATAGAATTCAATACAGCAGAACATAACAAAGTTGTTATTAAAAATAACCTTAAAAGGGGGGCGAGAATTGTCCAGTATGCCCATAGGGCAAAAGGTGGCTATCATCCGATTGTAATGGTAAGATGGTTGCATGGTTGTCCATATCCGGATTGGTTATGCATTTTTATGTTTAAACTATCCAAAATGATAGTAACACTTTCTGAACTTGGAAGTCGACGCAAAGATAGTGTTGAAAAGGAATGAATGGTTATGTTATGAGAAAGGTATTGTTAGTGTTGGGCAGTGACTACGGTACGATTGACATTGTACGTGAGGCACACAGAATGGGGATGTACGTAATCGTTGCAGACCTTATGGATAGTTCACCCACAAAGCAGGAGGCAGACGAAGCATGGCTAATTAGTACGACGGAAATCGACGCCCTTGAGTCTAAGTGCAGAGAAGCGGGTGTCTGCGGGGTTATCACAGGGGCTAGCGATTTCAATACAACATGTTGTAGAAAGTTATGTGTGAGGTTGGGTTTGCCTGTTATTAGTGCTAACGATAGGGCTTGGGAGGCTGCTCGTAATAAACGGTTGTTCAAAGAATTGTGCAAAGAAACAGGAGCTCCCGTTGCAAAAGACTATTATATTACTTCATCAGACGATGAAGACGCTTTGAGTTCTGTAGTTTATCCTGTTGTGGTTAAGCCTGTTGATAAAAGTGCTAACAGAGGAATGGGCTATTGCAACAACAAAGAAGAACTCATTGAGGCATATAAGTATGCCAAAAGCATTTCTGACAGTGATACCATCATCGTTGAGAAAGAACTGCATGGACCAGAGTTTGCTGCGCACTATGTTATAGCAGAAGGAGAGGCACGCCTTCTCTATTTCGGTTCTGAACACCATCAGCCAGGACAACGCAACAACCAGTATTCTTTGGTATACACGACCTCTGCATATCTCCAGCAGTTTTTGACAGAGGTAAATGACCATTTGATAGAGGCATTTAAACAGGCTGGTTGTAAAGATGGTATCGTATGGGTTGAGTGTATTCGAGATGATGATGGGCATTTCTATCTCTTTGAGATGGGATATCGCTTTGGGGCAACTATGCTTTACACATGGTATGAAAAAGTATTCGGTTTTAACTCAATCCGCTGGATGATAGAGTGTGCAATAGGTAAGAAACACACTGTGGCAGATCTGCCAGAAGGTTTGTCTCAACCGCTTAAAGCGACAAGTGCTTCTTATCATCTTTTCACCCAGAGAGAAGGTCGTGTTGTTTGTATAAAGGGACTTGAAGATATAGGGCGAATGGACAATGTTATCATAGATATACCCAAAAGAGGTGAATACAATGCTCCCTCTCATGCTTGCATTGGCGTTATCCGTGTGTTTGGAGAAGACATTAATCACCTTTGTAAGACAATTGCTTTTATCAATAAACATTTACGGATTGAAGATGCTTCTGGTGAGAATATAATTATTTTGTTTGACGATTTTGATTCCGTCAAAGCAGAGTACGCCATGGGAATGAGGCAGTTCGGGATTATTGATAATTAATTGATAGTTGATTGGATGTCTGTTTGTGACCATTGCAGAAGTAATATGAATAAAAGATGAAACTGTATAGAAACTGTCTGAAAAGAGTGATTGACTTCATTGCATCTTTAGTTGCATTAATTGTGCTATCACCAGTTCTCATTTTATTGACCATATGGCTACATATAGCCAATAAAGGAGCTGGGGCTTTCTTTATTCAACCACGACCAGGATTACATGGAAAGGTGTTCCGGTTATACAAATTTAAATCCATGACAGAGGAAAGAAAACCTGATGGAGAACTGCTCCCCGATGTAGAGCGTCTAACTAAAATTGGGAGGTTTATACGCTCTACAAGTATTGATGAACTGCCACAGTTAATCAATGTCATGCGAGGGGATATGTCATTTATTGGTCCACGTCCGCTTACCATTATGTATTTGGCTTATTATAACGATAGAGAAAAACATCGACATGATGTGAGACCAGGGATATCGGGGCTGGCACAAGTAAAAGGAAGGAAGTCGATAACTTGGTATCAGAAATTCGACTATGATTTGGAATATGTGGAGAAGTTGTCCATGTGGCTTGACTTAAAAATACTTTTCCTTACCGTCTATAAGGTGTTCCGTCGTGAGGATGTGGGAGTAGAGACTAGTGGAACCAACGATTTTGATGCACTTCGTGAAAAGGAATGGATTGAAATTGGGCATCCTGAATGGATTAAAGATGCTCATGAATTAACTAAGAAGATGGAAAGAGAAGCAGGATACGTGAAATTTCGGAAAGATTTCTAAATAGGAACGATAATATACAGGATATAAATGAAAACAATATTAGTAACAGGCATTGGGGGGCTTACTCCTCGATCTATTACAGGGATAATCCGTGAAAATCATCCAGACTATCATCTGATTGGAATAGATGTAAACAAGAAGGCTCTAGGCTTTTTTATGAAGGGACTGCTGGACGAATACTATGTTTGTCCTCGTTGTACAGACAAGGCCTATTTTCCCTTTATTGAGAAACTTGTGGCTGAAAAACATATAGACTATGCTTTTGTACAACCAGAAAGTGAAATAGTGGAGTGGGGTGATTACTATGACAAAAACGGTCGTTATCCCTGTCCTGTGTTTATGGGCTCAAAGTTGCTCTCCGTTTCGTTGAAGGATAAGAGTATCATGGCAGATTTGTTGAAAGGAACAGAGTTCATTCCAAAAACCATCAAAGTGACACAGGATAATCCACGTTATAAAGATGTCGAAAAGGAAATAGGTTTCCCTTGCTGGATTCGTGCGACGGAGGGAACTGGTGGCTTGGGATCATTAAAACTTGAGGACTTAAGTTGTTACAAATCTTGGCTGTTCATTAACAATCGTATTCCAGAGTTTACGGTCAGTGAATTTCTGACAGGCAGACATCTTGCCAATGAAATGCTTTATTATAATGGAGAATATGTTAAAGGTGCTGCTTTGGAGTGCGTGGAATATGTGATGGCTAATACCGCTCCTTCGCATGTGACAGGTAACACGGCTTTTGGTCGTTTCTTGAACGAGGATCTTATCAACGAGTTCTGTGACCGCTGCATTAAGTATTTGGAAAAGAAATTAGGGGTTCCTGCTCATGGTATCCTTTCATTTGACCTGAAGGAGGATAAGCATGGTAATATGAAGGTGACAGAGGTAAATATCCGCCATATGGCATACGCCGGAGTAATGGCTCATGTGGGATTTGATTTGATTGAAGATACTATCAAGATTATGGAAGACGGCAATGCAGATCGGGTGGAACGTGCTCCTTTCTTCCATTACGAAAAGCCATACATCTTCCTGAGGGATGTGGATATAGAGCCTGTCATTTTAGAAAGTGAAGAAATATTTGTAAAAAATGAAGGTTAGATATATTCTCTTCTTTTCCTTTATTTCTTTTTTATCAGTCATAGAAGGCCATGCTTGTACAAGCATGATTGTGTCGGGTAAGGCTTCTTCTGATGGCCGGCCTTTTATATTTAAAAATAGGGATGTAAATAACAAGGATCAGGTAATTGTAATTTCTAAGGGCGAGAAGTATCGTTATACTGCTCTCACTAATATAACCAATGGCACTATACGACTTAACAGATTAAGTTCGGGTTTTAATGAAACAGGCTTTGCTATTATCAATACTGTAGCAAACAACTTGAATGGTAGTAAAAAAGATGTTTCTAATAATACAAGGATTTTGAGGCGTGCATTGGAAATTTGTAAAAACTTAAAAGATTTTGAAGGGTTGTTAGATACGCTTCCGAAACCAATGCACATAGATTCGAACTATGGCGTGATGGATGCTCAAGGTGGCATTGCATATTATGAAGCAGGCAACAAAGGATATGTGAAATACGATGCCAATGACCCTAAAATTGCTCCTGATGGATATCTGATTAGAACGAATTTTGGTTTTTCTGGAAACAAGAGATATGGTGCTGGTTATGAGCGATATACCGCTATGGAGATGTTTATTGATGGAATTAAAAGAGATGGCAAAATTCAGTTTGAAGATGTTATCAGGGGTGCAACACGTTTTTTGACACATGGAGAAACAAAAGTAAATCTTTACAATTATGAACCAGAGAGTGGAGGACTCCCTCTGTTTGTTGATTTTGAAGATTTTATACCAAGGCGTGTTACAATGAGTGCTCAACTTATTCAAGGGATAAAAGATGAAGAGGATCCTTTGGAAACGACGGCATGGACTATGTGTGGTTTTCCGATCACGACTGTATGCATTCCAATCTGGTTAACTCAGAAGGGACAATTACCTACGATTGTCAGCAGGAATAACGATGGGCATTCTCTGATTTGTGATGCAGGGTTAGAATTAAAAAAAAGACTGTTTCCAAACAATAAAATGAGGAAGAAAAACGATATAAATATAGCACAACTTATTAATAAGTCAGGGACTGGTATTCTCCAGCGAATAAAACCTATAGAGGACGAAGTCTTCCGACGGGCAAGTGACGTGCAGGCATCTATTCGTAAGGAAGGTACAAAGACTCGAAGAGTTTCAGACTTTTATTCATGGGTAGATCAATATGTTGAAACTGAATACAAGAAGCAATTTGGACTGACCACTTTCCACAAATGATAATTAGAAAACGATATATATTTACATCACATGCATAGAATTTATCTTTGTCTGGCACACATGAGTGAGGCTGGACTTGAACAGAAGTATATTAAAGAGGCATTTGATACAAACTGGGTGGCGCCCCTTGGGCCAAATGTGAATGCGTTTGAGAAGGATCTGGAGAAGTTCTGTGGACAGCAAAAGCGCGTGGTGGCACTGAGTGCTGGTACTGCAGCAGTGCATCTGGCACTGATCGCATGTGGGGTTGGCCCCGGAGATGAGGTGATTGTGCAGAGTTTTACATTCTGTGCTTCATCGCATCCAATTGTCTATTTGGGAGCAACTCCAGTGTTTGTGGACTCCGAAAGGGATACATGGAATATGGATCCGGATTTGTTGGAGGAGGCTATCAAAGACCGCATCGCAAAGACTGGCAAGAAACCCAAAGCGATTGTACCGGTGGCTCTGTATGGTATGCCGTACAAGATTGACCGTATCATGGAGATTGCCAATCGTTATGAGATTCCTGTAGTTGAGGATGCGGCAGAGGGCCTTGGCTCCAGATATAACGGTCGGATATTGGGTACTTTCGGTAAGTATGGGGTACTCTCGTTCAATGGCAATAAGATGATTACAACCTCTGGTGGCGGTGCACTGATTGCTGCCAGCGATGATGAATGGCGTGAGGTGATGATGTATGCGACGCAGTATCGCGAGAGTTATCCCTACTACCAGCATGAGAAGATCGGGTATAATTACCGTATGAGTAATATCTGCGCAGGTATTGGACGTGGGCAGATGACCATTGTGAATGACCATCTTGCACATCATAAACATGTGCAGGCTTTGTATGAAGAACTTCTGGCTGATGTGCCAGGCGTGATTGTTCATAAGCAACCTGCTACTGGTGAGTATGACTCGAACTACTGGCTATGCACCCTTACGCTGGATCCGGAGTTGAAGGTAATGGGACAGGAGAATGCCTACAAGACCATCGTAACTGGTGCCGTTGGTGGTGCTGCAGGCGTCATTCATACAGCATCATCAGCAGTCACTGACTGTCAGCCGAATGATAATGTGGAGGCCATACGCATAGCCCTTGACAAGGCTGGCATCGAGGCCCGTCCTCTCTGGAAACCAATGCACAAACAGCCTGTCTATAAGGATGCCCCAGCGTATGTGAACGGAGTGTCGGAAGAGATATTCAAGATGGGTCTTTGCCTACCTGCAGGGCCATGTGTGAGTGATGATGATGTAAAGTATATCGTTGACAATATAATCAGAAATATATTATGAAGATAGCGCTAATTACTGGTATTACGGGTCAGGACGGATCGTATCTGGCGGAATTTCTGATTGAGAAGGGTTATGAGGTGCATGGACTGTTGCGCCGCTCTTCCTCATTTAATACGGGACGTATCGAGCACTTGTATCTCGATGAGTGGGTGCGTGACATGAAGAAGAAGCGCCTGGTGAATCTGCACTGGGCGGATATGACCGACTCTTCATCGCTCATCCGCATCATTGGGGAGACGAAGCCAACAGAGATTTATAATCTGGCTGCGCAGAGTCATGTAAAGGTGTCGTTTGATGTGCCGGAGTATACTGCAGACGTGGATGCGAGTGGTGTGCTTCGCTTGTTGGAGGCAGTACGAATCTGTGGTTTGGAGAAGACATGCCGCATCTATCAGGCATCCACCTCGGAACTGTACGGAAAGGTACAGGAGGTACCGCAGAGTGAGACGACTCCATTCTATCCCCGTTCTCCTTATGCAGTGGCTAAACTCTATGGCTACTGGATTATGAAGAACTATCGTGAGTCATATGGTATGTACTGTTGCAATGGTATCCTGTTCAACCATGAGAGTGAGCGCAGAGGCGAGAACTTCGTGACGCGTAAGATTACGTTGGCTGCTGCCCGTATCGCTCAGGGGTTTCAGGATAAACTCTATCTTGGCAATCTGAACTCACTTCGCGACTGGGGCTATGCCAGGGACTATATCGAGTGTATGTGGCTCATCCTCCAGCAGCCGGAACCTGATGATTTCGTGATTGCCACGGGTGAGTATCATACTGTGCGCGAGTTTGCCACACTGGCCTTCAAGGAAGTGGGCATCGAACTGGAATGGCGCGGTGACGGTGTGGACGAAAAGGGTTATGACAAGGCCACAGGAAAAACGATTGTGGAGGTAGATCCGAAATATTTCCGTCCTGCGGAAGTGGATCAGTTGTTGGGTAATCCGGCAAAGGCAAAGGCAAAGTTAGGCTGGAATCCCCATAAGACATCCTTCGAAGATCTGGTCCGTATCATGGTGAAGCACGACATGAAGTTCGTGAAAAAGTTGTTCATCAAAGCCCAAATGGAAGAATAAACATTTAAATCCCTGCATTATGAATATAGCAATAGTTGGTACAGGCTATGTGGGCCTGGTGAGTGGTACGTGTTTCGCAGAGATGGGAGCACATGTAACGTGTGTCGATGTGGACGCACAGAAGATAGAGAAACTGAAGAATGGCATCATGCCCATTTATGAGCCAGGTCTGGAGGAAATGGTCAAGAACAATGTTGAGTGTGAACGCCTGCAGTTTACCACTGATCTCACAGAAGTCCTGGACGATGTGGAGGTGGTTTTCTCGGCCGTAGGTACCCCTCCTGATGAGGATGGCTCTGCCGACCTGAAATATGTGTTGGCAGTTGCCCGCCAGTTCGGTCAGAATATTAATAAATATACAATTCTTGTTACGAAGTCGACTGTTCCTGTCGGCACGGCAAAGAAGGTGAAGGCCGCCATTCAGGAGGAGTTGGACAAGCGCGGGGTGGATATTCCATTCGATGTGGCCTCTAATCCTGAATTCCTGAAAGAAGGTGCTGCCATTAAGGACTTCATGTCGCCCGACCGTGTGGTGGTTGGCACTGAGTCCGAGAAGGCCGAGGAAGTGATGACCCGGCTTTATCGCCCCTTGATGCTCCAGAATTTCCGTGTTATCTTTATGGATATCCCTTCTGCCGAGATGACGAAGTATGCTGCCAATGCCATGCTGGCCACCCGTATCTCGTTCATGAACGATATCGCGAATCTGTGCGAGCGGGTAGGGGCGAATGTGGACAATGTACGTCGTGGTATTGGTACAGACACGCGTATCGGAAAGAAATTCCTCTATGCTGGTTGCGGTTATGGCGGCTCTTGCTTCCCCAAGGATGTGAAGGCCTTGGTGCACACTGGTATAGACAATGACTACCACATGGAAGTCATTGAGGCCGTGGAGCGCGTCAACGAGAAACAGAAGTCTATTGTCTACGATAAGATTATCAATGCTGTTGGCAGTGTGAAGGGCAAGACTGTCGCCATTCTTGGTCTGGCCTTCAAACCAGAGACTGATGATATGCGTGAGGCTCCGGCCTTAGTCGTCATCGACAAACTCCTTGCCGATGGTGCGACGATACGTGTCTTTGATCCCATCGCTATGGATGAGTGCAAGCGTCGCATCGGTGATGTCGTCACCTACTGCAAGAACATATATGATGTAGCGGATGGGGCGGATGTCTTTGCCTTGATGACTGAATGGCGTCAGTTCCGTATGCCCTCTTGGAATGTTATTAAGAAGGTGATGACTGGTAACGTCGTCGTTGATGGTCGCAACATCTATGACCGTGCAGAACTTGAATCTCAGGGATTCATCTATTCCCGTATAGGCGAGAAGTAAATCTCGTTGTTTCTTTCTTAGAAAGAAAGGATAAAAGAGTTTTTCGGACCTTGCTCCGAGAAACTCTTTTTTTTTGTTAAAAAAGTCCAAAAACGTTGGGAATTTTTGCTAAGTTTCCGAACAAATATGTATTTTTGCAACCGATAATTTTATTGTCGAATTTTTAAATTTAATGCTAAATGAAACATTCAGTTTTAATTGCAAGTATTCTGCTCGCTGCATGTACAAGTTGCAGCAAAGACAACGAGTTAAATGAACAAGTTGTAGAAAGATTGGTACCAGTGACGGTGCAAGTGAGTGATTTTTCCATGTCTATGGAGGAGATTTCTGGTGGCGCAACCAGAGCGACGAGTTCGGTTGCTAACTACAATGGTGTGAAAGTTATCACCCTGGCCTTCTATGCCGGTGATACCGAGGTCTACAAGAGCACACAACTACGTGCCAACGAGAGCTCCTACACGACCTTCGGTGAGTTTGCCTGTTCTTTGCCGATGGGCAGTTACACCATGGTGGTCCTTGGTTATGGCGGTGAGAATGCTATGACGCTCAGCAGTAAGAATTGTGCCTCATTTCCTTCTACAGACCGCGTGCGTGAGACCTTTGTCTATACTGAGAATGTGAATGTGACGAACACCGCGTCACTCGAACTCAGTGCAACACTCAGTCGTGTGGTATCCCAGTTGGGGGTCATCTCCACCGATAGTCGTACGACTAATGCCGCAAAGATACGTACCACCTTCTCTGCCGGTGGTCAGGCTGTGGATCCTACAACGGGACTATCTACCACTAACACAGGCTTCAGCAATACAATAGATGCCATAGGTGCTGTCGGGAGTAATTCGTCAATAGGTAGTTATATTTTTCTCAATAGTGACCAACAGACGATGGACATCACCATTGACGTGCTCGACGAGAATAATAACTCTCTATCCCAAAAAGTGGTCAACAATGTGCCGTTAAGGCGCAACCAGAGGACCATTCTAAAAGGCTCTCTCTATACTTCTGCCCCAGGCTCTGCATCATTCAGCGTGGAAACTACATGGCTTTCAGAGAACAATATTGAATTCTAAAAAGTCGAAGGCTATGGAAAAGAAGATTTTGATTGCATTCATTGCACTGTTAACACTTGTCTCCTGTGAAAAAGTGACGTTGCCATTTAATGAAGACCAAAAAAAGTCAGAGGGCAACCTTATCACACGTGCGGTGCCTACAAATGCCTGTACGCGTATTAATTATGCAGTATATGATATGGAGGGTACACGTGTCAAACAGGTCAACCAGCAGTTGGACGATGCTAACTTCGGTACAGCCTCCTTCCAACTTGCAGAAGGTAACTATTTCCTGGTGGTCGTAGCCCATAGTAGCGACGGCAACCCCACGATGGCCGACCCAACCTGCATCAAATTTACCAATGCACAGGGTTACAGTGATACCTTCTTGTGTAGTGGCGATATCTCCATCGGTGACGAGCCGTTGGACATGAATGTCACACTTGAACGTATTGTGGCACTCTGTCGCTTTGTCACTACCGACGACTATCCGGCTGACGTGAAGAAAATGAAGTTCTACTACACTGGTGGAAGTGGGGCTTTCGATGCCTATACGGGATTAGGCTGTGTCAACAGCAAGCAAACGATGATCTTCGATGTCACTGACGGGCAGAAGCAGTTCGACCTCTATACGTTCCTGCATGATATTGAGGGCACTATCCACCTTACGGTGACTGCTCTTGATGACAAAGATAACGTACTCAACGAACGGACGTTCGATGTTCCCCTCTACCAGAACCATATCACCTGGCTTTCCGGAGCATTCTTCAATGGTTCCTCCACTTCCTCTTCCACCATCTCTGGTGTCAATATCAACACCACCTGGCTTGGAGAGCACTTCATCACCTTTTAATTTGCAAAATGACACAAAAAAAGTCTGTTCTACATTTATTTTGGCAAAAATGATTGAATTAGAGAAAAAATACGTATCTTTGCCAAAAATTTGTAAAGCATGAATTGTGAAGATAGATTTATTCAGATTTACGGGCGGGATGCTGAAGGCTTGGCATTCTGCCCTTACCGTATCTGCCCGATAGGTGCCCATTCCGATCATAACTTAGGTAAAATTACTGGACTGGCCATCGATAAGGGTATACACATTGCATATGCCCCCAAACAGAATGGGGTGATAGAGATGGCATCCCTTCAGTTCCCGAAACGCGCCCAGTGGCATATCACATCTGTACCCACACAGAAGCAGAACGACTGGGCGGACTATCTGAGGGGAGCCACCTGGGCTCTGTCCAAACAGCATCAACTGCATGTGGGGCTCTGTGGCGTGATTGAAGGTTCACTGCCTATCGGGGGACTGTCCTCCAGTGCGGCGGTGATTATCAGTTTTCTAACCGCTTTGTGTAAAGTGAACGACATCCGGTTGAGTCAGCAAGAGATCATTGACGTGGCCTATGACGCGGAGTTGAACTATGTGGGTGTGAGTGTGGGTAAGTTGGATCAGAGTTGTGAGGTGCTGAGCCAGAAGAACCATCTGCTCTATTTGGACACTATGGACGGCCATTATGAGTTGATTCCACAGCCCGCACAGATGAAACCCTATAAGATCGCCATCTTCTTCAGCGGACTGGAGCACAGTCTGGCGGGATCCAAGTATAACATGCGGGTGGACGAACTGCGATCGGGCGTATATGCCCTCCAGGCCTTAGCCGGTATGGATTATGGCAAGTTTAACGAGGCCAACGCCCGGCATGTGCCGCGTGAGGTCTATGAGCAATATAAGAGTCGTCTGCCAGAACCCTGGGCCAGGCGCTGTGAGCACTGGTATACGGAGTTCGAACGTGTAGAGAAAGGTGCAGAGGCCTGGCGGCGCGGAGATATAGAGACCTACGGCAAACTCTCCTTTGCATCTGGCTGGAGCAGCATCCACAACTGGGAGAGTGGGGCCCCTGAACAGATTCGCCTCTACGAGATTATGACACAGACCGAGGGTATCTATGGCGGTCGGTTCAGTGGCGCTGGTTTCAAGGGTTGTTGCATGGCCCTGATTGATCCAGCCTTCGAAGAGGCCATCTCTCGAAGCGTGACGGAAGCCTATCTGAAGGACTTCCCTCACCTGAAAGGCAAATATGAGGTTTTCATTTGTGATAGTGCTAACGGTGTCGTATTATGAAATGTATGATTTTAGCAGCAGGGTATGCGACCAGGTTATACCCTTTGACGGAGAATTTTCCCAAGCCACTGTTGGAAGTGGCTGGTAAACCTATCTTGGACTGGCTCATTGAAGATATGACCCAGACGGGAAAGGTGGATGAGTATATCGTAATCAGTAACCATAAGTTTGCTCATATCTTTGAAGATTGGGCTGCCAATAACAACAAGGTGGCCATCCGTGTCATTGACGACGGGACTACGAGTAATGACAACCGACTGGGTGCCGTGAAGGATATTCAGTTTGCAATAGAGCAGTTGGGACTGGATGACGACCTGTTGGTGATGGCCGGAGACAATCTCTTAGACTTTAGTCTGGCAGGTTTTATTCGATATGCCCAAGAGAAGCATGCCACTTGCGTGATGCGTTATTTTGAGGCAGAAGAGGCCAAGTTGCACAAGACTGGTGTGGCAGAGGTGGCAGACGATGACCGTCTCATCGCGATGGAGGAGAAACCTGCCCAGCCCAAGAGCCATTGGTGCGTTCCGGCATTCTATTATTATACGAAGGAGGACAGCCGTCTGATACAGAAAGGGATAGAAAGCGGTTGCGGCACGGATGCACCGGGTAGTTTTATCGCATGGCTCTGCGGTCAGACCAACGTTTATGCCTGGGAAATGCCTGGCAAGCGCTATGATATCGGTAACCTTCAGAGTTATGAAGAAGTGAAGAGAACCTTTGCAGCGTTGAAATGATATGGAAAGAATAGACTTAAACGGTAAGACCATCCTGGTTACCGGTGCTGCCGGATTTATCGGCAGTAACTTGGTGAAACGTCTCTTTCAGGAGATGAAGGGCGGTACCATCGTGGGTATCGACAACATGAATGCCTACTATGATGTGAGTCTGAAGACTTACAGATTAGATGTGCTGGACAAAAGTATCCCGCAGGGCATCTCCTGGCAGTTCGTGAAAGGTGATATTGCGGATAAGGGGACGATTGACGGTCTTTTTGAGACCTATAAGTTTGATGTGGTCGTGAATCTGGCTGCCCAGGCCGGTGTGCGCTACTCCATAGAGAATCCGGACGCGTATATCCAGAGTAACCTCATCGGTTTTTACAATATCTTGGAAGCCTGTCGCCATTACCCTGTGGCGCATCTGGTCTATGCTTCCAGTTCCAGTGTCTATGGCGGTAACAAGAAGGTGCCGTTTAGTACGGATGACAGGGTGGACAATCCCGTTTCGCTGTATGCTGCCACAAAGAAGAGCAATGAACTGATGGCTCATTGCTATTCGAAGTTGTATAATATCCCTTCGACGGGACTGCGGTTCTTTACGGTCTACGGACCTGCAGGAAGACCGGATATGGCCTACTTCGGGTTTACGAATAAGTTACTTCGCGGGGAGACCATCCAGATCTTCAACTACGGTAACTGCCGACGGGACTTTACCTATGTGGACGATATCGTGGAAGGGGTAATCCGTGTGATGCAGGGAGCGCCAGAGAAGAAAGTCGGGGAGGACGGACTGCCCGTGCCACCGTATGCCGTCTATAACATTGGTGGCGGTCAGCCAGAGAACTTGTTGGACTTCGTGCAGATCTTGCAGGAAGAACTGCTCCGGGCAGGGGTGCTACCGCAGGACTACGACTTTGAGGCGCACAAGAAACTGGTGCCCATGCAGCCGGGGGATGTGCCTACGACCTATGCCGATGCAGAGGCCTTGGAAAGGGATTTCGGATTTACACCGAAGATTACGTTGAGGGAAGGGTTGAGAAGTTTCGCCCAATGGTATAATCAATACTATTGCGTTCGATAATAAAAACAAATTGACATGAGTAATCCCTTTGATAAAATATTAAACTGGTATTTTACCAAGAACTCTCTGCCATATTGGTGCATTTTCCTGATTGACTGTCTGATAGTGATGTGCAGTGGAGTCTTGACCTACTGGATATTCAATAATACGGAGATCTTATATGAACATACGTTGCAGGTGTTGAACACAGTGCTGATATTTGCACTGCTGAGTATTCCTGGATTCAGGCTATTCCATACGTATGCAGGGTTTATGCGCTTTTCGAGTTTCATCGATCTGATGCGTGTGGTCTATGGCAATCTGGTAAGTCTTGGATTGGCTCTGTTGGCCGATTCTGGCATGGAATCCTTGCCGGGAGATATGTTTGTGCACTTCAACACGACCAGTATTTTCCTGTTGTATATTTTCGCTACGTTGCTGATGTGGGCATTACGTATCTTTGTGAAAACACTCTATGATGTGGCTTTTTCCAATACTACACGTGCCATCCGTGTCTTGATCTATGGTGCCATGCAGGAGGGCGTCGGTCTGGCAAAGAATATCCGAAGCCAGCGTCCCAGACGATTTGTGGTGAAGGGTTTCATCACGCATAATAAGAAGGCGAAGCACCAGATGATTATGGGTGAGAGAGTGTATTCGTTGGATGATAACATAGAAGATATTATAAAGAAAAACGATATCGACGGCGTGTTGGTGTCGCCTTACCGTATCAAGGAGTTTCGAAACAACCTGAAGATACAGGATATCATCATCGGTGCTGGTGCAAAGATCTATATGGCACAAGGTACCAAGGAGATGGATAATGAGGATGCAGAGAATGCTGATCAGTTCGACTCAAACTATAAGAATCTGCAACTGAAGGAGGTGTCGGTGGAGGAACTTCTTCCACGACAGGAGATACGCGTGGATATGAAGTCGGTAGGTGAGTTGCTAAAAGATAAGCGTGTGCTGATTACTGGCTCGGCAGGCAGTATAGGCTCAGAACTGGTAAGACAGATTGCGGCCTACAGACCGGCAAAGATGATTTTGATTGACCAGGCAGAGACCCCACAGCATGATATCCGCCTTATGATGGCCAAAGACTTCCCAGACATTAATGCAGAGGTGATCGTGACGAGTATCAGTCGTCAGCGCAGAATGGATGCCCTGTTCAATGCTTTGCGCCCAGACTATGTGTTCCATGCGGCTGCCTACAAGCATGTGCCGATGATGGAGGACAATCCCTCGGAGGCTGTCCTGAACAATATCTATGGTACGAAGATTATTGCCGACCTCTCTGTGAAGTATGGGGTAAAAAAGTTTGTGATGGTCTCGACTGACAAAGCCGTGAATCCGACGAATGTGATGGGCTGTTCGAAGCGTATTTGTGAGATATATGTGCAGGCACTTGACAGGGCCATCAAGATTGACAAGATGAACAATAGAGGATCTGGTTCGTGGGTCAGCAATCAGGACAGTAGCGGGACACAGTTTGTGACGACACGATTTGGTAATGTGCTGGGCTCAAACGGATCGGTGATTCCGCTGTTCCGTGAACAGATCAAGCATGGCGGTCCGGTGACGGTGACAGATGAGCGGATCGTGCGTTTCTTCATGCTGATACCTGAGGCCTGTAAACTGGTATTAGAGGCCGGTACCAAGGGTAATGGCGGTGAGATATTCGTGTTTGACATGGGTAAGCCGGTGAAGATTGCCGACTTGGCGAAACGCATGATCAAACTCTCCGGTGCAAAGAACATCGAGATAAAATATACAGGGCTCCGTCCGGGTGAGAAACTGTATGAGGAGGTGCTCAATGAACAGGAAGACACAAAGCCGACTTTCCATGAGAAGATCCGTATCGCTGAGGTCAGGGAGTATGACTATGATCAGGTGAGTAAGGATATCGATGAACTGGTGGAGATATCCAAGCATTATGATGATATGGAGACAGTACGGAAGATGAAAGATATCGTACCGGAATACAAATCGAACAATTCCATCTACGAGGAATTGGACAAAGAAACACAGAACCCCGCCCAGTAAGCGGGGTTCTTTATATCCCACAGAGGGAGGCGAAGGGACAGGATTTACATCTTGCCCTTTCTTCTGTCGGTAAAAATGGGGTGTCGGGACTGAAAAGTTCGCTCAGGAGGGCGTTAAGGTGCTGCATGAACTCATCCTTCACCTCGTTGATGTCGGTGACAGGGGTCTTGCCCAACAACAGGGTCGGGTCGTAGCCGTCGGTGCCTGCATATTGAATGAACAGGAGACAGGGACTACCCTCTGTGAGGATAATGGCATAAAGGAAGGTCTGGAGATAGTAGTCGCTGTGGTTCTTCAGATTGGCAGGATCGAAGATGGACGCAACATCGGGCAGTGGTCTTAGACGGCCACTGCCTGTCTTGTAATCCACCACCCGGATGCGTTCCGAACCGTCAGGGAGGGTGATCTTGTCAATACGGTCAACAATTCCACCTATTTTGATGGTGGACGGTTCCAGGATATGTCCACTAATCGGGGTTTCGAGTCCGAGGATGGTGAAAGGTGTAAGGCGGCGGTCAATTTCCAAGAGTTGGAGGACATAGCGTATGATGACCTCACGGTTGATGAGTTGCAAACCTGTCAGTGGGGGCATCTTGGCCATAGGGTCTTCAATATGGAAGAGTTCGCATTTGATGGCTTCATCGACCGACCGTGCAATGTTTACTTTTTTCTTCAGACACTCATCGATGACTTCCGCAGTGATGAGGGCCGAACGGGGACTCATCATCTTCTGGTAGAGAATCTGGGCGGCCTTGTGGAAGATGTTCCCAAAGAGACGGTTGTCGATGCGATTGTCCTCATCCTCATATTCCTCAAGTTTCGCCACATAGCGGTAGAAAAACTGCAAGGGACAGCGGAGATAACGTGCGATGGCTGATGGAGAGAGGGTGCTGATGGACTGTAGACACTGCATGACAGCCTCCGTCTTGGCTATCGGGCGTGGATGGCGCAGGACAGGCGTCTGACCTGCCTGTAAGGTCTTGTAGGTGATGGGATAACGCCCTTCGACCATCATCTGCAACATAAAACGCGACATCTCGCCCGTTTTACCGTCGGTCGTGGCATTGTTATAGACAAAGGTGACATCCCTGGCGCGCTGAAGGAGTCGGTGGAAATAGTTGGCATAGATGGACACCTTATTGTCGATGGTGGTCAGTCCGTAGGCTTTGCGGATACTGTAGGGGATGAAGGAGGTGTCATTGATGCTTTTGGGGAGGTTGCCTTCGTTGCAGGAGAGGAGCAGAACATGGTCGAAGTCAAGGTTGCGGGTCTCGAGTACTCCCATGATCTGAATGCCTTCGATGGGTTCGCCGTGGAAGGGGATGTTGGTGGAGGAGATAATCTGGGTCAGAAGGTGCTGGAGGGTAGCGGGGTCTACCTGGAGGTCGCCACTGTCTACTAAACCTTGAAGGCGGTTGAGGATCGTGTGCATCCGGAACTGAGCCTCTGCTTCCAATGGGTTGTTTAGGGGTAGAACCTGGCCCCAGGCAATATGGCTTGGGTTGGATGCTGCGGCGGTTTGGGAAAGGGGATAGCCGGTGGTGATATTGACCTTGGTGACTTCGGGAGGAAGGCTGTGGATGACGGTCTGGAGAAGGGATTCGTCAGCCAGGACGATGGCGGTCTTGCTACCAGCATCGATGCGATGATTTTCCTTCAGCCACGTGGAGACATATCGGGCTTGGATATTATTGGTGGGAGCAGAGATGAAGGTGATGTCCTTGGGTGTCTCTTCATCTGTGTCATGGATGACCTGTGCCTTGTCGCCCAGAAGGTCGATAAGAGCTTGTTCGACGGGATGCAGGAGGTTAAAACCGACAAAGATGTATTCTTCGGTGTGACAGGAATTTTCTTTCATAAACGCCCTGGCTCGTCGTGCCTCCTCGTGCGGAATATTTTCCGAAAGAAAGGTTCTGTCACTGGCCTGACTTTCGATAACGTTACGGTAGAGGGCTCCTTCGTAGGCGAGGTTTTGGGAGGCGAGACGGGCATTGAAATCGAGATAGATATCATGGATGTGACTCCAGAGGGACAGAAAACGCTGTTTGAGTTCTGAGTTGTTGTCCTCGTTGAAATTGCTGAAGAATTTACGGATAATCTCACGCTGTTGTTTGGTCAGATAGGAGTCATCGTCAAACTCGTGGATATCGCGCAGGTTGGCAAAGACTTTCTCCGCAGGAGCCAAATGTTTGTCCACATCATCGAAGTCAGCCAACAAAATCTCGCCCCAACCATAGAAATGGTCTAATGTTTCGCCAATGCCTGTGCATGCTATAAAACTTTTATAGAGGTCGCAAATGAGTTTGATAGGGTCTGCCACCTCCCGAGTTGACTGACTTCGGAAGAGGTCGCTGATGGTGATATAGGAAGGACTCCATATCGGTTTGTCGCACAGGCGAGCCAGGTGTTCGTTGAGGAACAATGAGGCACGTTTATTTGGGAAGACCACCGTGACCTTCGAGAGGTCTGTCCCGTAAGTGTCAAGCAGTTGTTTTGCTATTCTTTCAAGGAAACTCATAGGGCGATGATTTGATTGGAGTAGATATACCAGAGGTAGCCGGTGACAGGTTGGTCTGGGTGCATCTCACAGAGAAGCGACATGTACTCACGAACCTGAGACTCATGTTCTGGTTTGGGGGAACCAAACTTAAAGTCGACAACAATCCAATTGTTGCCGTCGGTCATCACTCTATCGGGACGGTGTGCCTGTAACTGACCGTTGACTATCTTCAAGATGGTACACTCGTTATAGAGTTGATATTTGCCAGAGAACCAGTCCTTTACCTTCAGGTGACTCAGACGTTTATCAAGCATGGCAATCACCTTGTCAGCAGTATTGTTCTCGTCGTAGAGGATACCTTCCATCTGAAGGCGTTTCAGAGCAGGGGTAATGTCTGCAGTAGTGCGGATGGTAGAGAACACTTCATGGAGAATGCTGCCTAATTGGATATATGAGGTGGTTTCCGTTTCTTCTTTGCCCTCGATGAATGCCTTGGAACGATTGCTCTGGCGGAACTCCATGTGTGGCTCGAATGAGTTGATGGAAATCTTGACAGGGGATGGGGTGACGGAGAAGGGGTTCAACCTCACGGGGGAACAATCATTCTGTGCTTTGACACTTTGTGAGTCCGCACAGAGTGACTGTTTCCCTGTGGTGAGAAGGGTAAGGGGAGCGTTTTCGGTGTCAAGGCCTTCGAGGGTGGTGTCTGGCAGGGCGTCTGCGACGAGGGGGAGCACTTGTTCGATAAGGGTGGAACGGGAGTTTTTGGCTTGGCGCTTGCCAATGACATACAGGGATTTTGAGGCACGGGTGAAGGCCACATAGAGCAGGTTGAGGTTATCGACCATGTTCTGCAGGTGCTCGTGTTGGTAGGCATGTTCGAAGATCGTACCTGTCAGTTGCTTCTGACTGTAGTCTACGGGAATCAAGGGAAGTTCTTCGAAAGGAGTCTGACTTGGGTGGGTCCAGAGGATGCCGGGGTGTTCGAGTTGCCAATCGCAGAAGGGGATGATGACATGGGAGAACTCCAGTCCTTTGGACTTATGGATGGAGATGAGTCGGATTCCACTAATCACATCGCTCTGAATGGTTTTTGAGCATAGGGTCTCAGACCATTCTTTTAAAAACGTCCTGGCTCGGAGATCCTCCTCATGTGGAATGTTTTTGGAAAGAATGGTCTGAGGCCCAAATAGGAAGTCGGTCAAATAATCGAAGAAAGCACAGACATAGGCACTCTGGGACTCGAGAGAAGAGAGGTTGAAGAGGATATACAGGCGTTCTACGAGTTCATAGAGGGGCATGGCGCGCAGTTCTTCGAGATGCTGGATGAAGTCGGCTGGTAAGAGGTCATCATAAGATGTCCCACTGAGCAGCAACTGTTCGTCAGGTGCCTCGTTGCCGAGTACCTGTCGCTGATAGAGAGTGGTCACATAGGCCTTGGTGAGCAGGTCGTCGGGACGGGTTATCAGGCGTAAAGCCTCGATGAGTAGGCATACGGCTGACGAGGCATCTAGGCGGAAGGCTTCGTCTGACACGATGCTGACCTCAGGGAGTTCCTGCATAAAGTATTGGGCGATGACAGGGATATAGGCGTTGGAACGGACGAGAATGGCGATCTCGTTGGGGTGGATACCTTGTTCAAGGAGCGTCTTGACACTTTCACCGAGGATTTCGAGCGTCTGGGTTCGGTAATCGTGTGAGTCTGGTAAAAGACTGATGCTCACAAAACCATCGTCGGGGCGGTCGGCAGGCACCTGCTGTTCTACATCAGCGTACGCCTTGCGCAGTTGGTCAGCCTCAGGCGAATCGCCTAAGGTCTGGTATTCCAGTTCTGCCGCCTGATGGAAGAAGGCATTGTTGAACTGGACGATGCGTCTGGCGGAACGGTAGTTGGTGTCGAGGGACTTGACCGTCAACTGCTGTTTGGGGTGCGGGAACTGTGTCTCGATATCGTTGAGCAAGCGCCAGTCGCCGGAGCGCCACCGGTAGATGCTCTGCTTGACATCACCCACAATCAGGTTACCGGACTGCTGGTGGCTCATCGCCTCAGCCATGAGAATCCTGAAATTCTGCCACTGTATGGTAGAGGTATCCTGAAACTCGTCGATCATCACCTGTTCCAATTGCGTACCGATTTTCTCGAAGATGAAAGGTGAGTCGCTGCCATCAATGAGATCATGGAGGAGTTGCTGGGTGTCGCTCAGCAGGAAACGGTTGGCCTCCTCGTTGAGTTGGCGTACCTTCTGTTCGATGCTGCCTAAGAGACGCAGTTGGTTTAGATGGCGTAGTGTTAGGTCGGCCGACTGATAGAGGCACCACTGTCGGGGGCGTTCCTCGATGGCATCATGGAGGATGTCGTTGAGGGTCGAGTGCACCAAGGTGTGGATGGTCTCGCGCCTCGGATCTGTTTTCTTGTACCATTTGGACGGGTCGTCTAAGGCATCGGTGACGCGCTTGCCCATAATACTCTCGTCAAAAATTCCCTCGCGGAGTTTGAGGAAGAAACTGCAGACACCTGAACGACCATAGGCAAAGTCCTCGACAGTCAGTTGTTCGGCATCGAGGGCATCGAAAAATGTCTCAGCGATTTCTTGCATCCGTTCGAGCGCCTGTTGACGGATTCCCTTCAGTTGGGTTTTGTATCGTTCGAAAAAACCTGACTCTGCCATCTTCTGTTGGATCTCGGCACTGACAGCCTTGTACTCATCTTTGAAGATGGTACGTCCGAACTGCTTGATCTGTCCGATGACATTCCAACTCCTGTCGTCAGAGATATTATCGAGAATATAACCCATCAGCCACTGGAGCATGGCATCGGTGACTTTCAGGTCGTCAATCATCTGGTCGACGGCCAGTTCCTCCACTTCCACATCGTTGAGACTGATACGGAGGTTGGCCGTGAGGTCGAGTTCGCGGGCCAAGTTACGCAGTACCCCTTGGAAGAAGGTATCAATGGTCATCACGCGGAAGTCGCTGTAGTTATAGATGAGGTTATGAAGGGCCATCCCAGCCCTTTGACGGACAGTCTCCTCGGGCAGACCTGTGCGCTGACAGATCATTTTCTGGTAGGTCTTGGAGTCGGAGAGTCCCTGCCAGATGCCATACAACTGACTGAGAATGCGCCTTTTCATTTCTTCCGTGGCCTTGTTGGTGAAGGTCACTGCGAGGATATGACGGTAACTCTGTGGGTTTTCCACCAGCAGACGGATATACTCCGTGGCGAGTGTGAAGGTCTTGCCACTGCCTGCAGAAGCCTTATATACGGTTAATGACTTTACCATCTTCTGAATAGTTCAATATCAAAGTCAAAACCAAACTCCTTGTATCTCCTGCCGTTGAAGCCCGCGAAGACTGCAAAGGAGATATAGCGGTTGGTGAAACTGTAGCCCAGTTCGAAATACGGTTTTGAGTGTTCCACAATGGCTGTGCCGAAGTAGAAGCGTTCGCGTTCGATGTATTTGCCCAGATAGGGTACCCAACTGCCAATCATCATCGGTGAGTCGTAAGACACATTCGACCGGAGGTAAAAATTGGACTCATTGTAGACACGACTCTGAAGCAGTTCGAAGTTACCGCTCCAATCGTCTTCCCAGCCATCTGGCAGGTTATTGTCACGGAAGTTAGTATAGTCGACGAAATAGTTCTGTTCTTTATGACTGTAGAACCCCGCTCCTGTCCGCATGTTCACAACCCGTAATCCCGGGAGTTTCAGTTTCCAAGAGCCATCGAACTCCCACCGTTCGTATTTGATGTCAGATTCGTATATTCCAGTGATGCCCCGTTCCCAGTCGATGGAGATCACCGGTCCTTGAGTCCAGGGAGTGATCTTCAAACCGATCTTTGGGGCAAAACTACGGTATTCTGTCGGCATCCCGTACTGACGCATAAAATCCTTGTTGAGGGCTATACGCCGGTGGTAGGTGATGCCAGCTTCGAAATCGAGCCAGTCGAAGACCATGATATTATTGAAGGCCCTCAGTTCATAGTCCGTGAACTTATCGATGTCCATATCATCGAAGTTCAAAGAATCGCCATGCTGGTGGTTGATGGTCTCCGCCACCTGTCCATTGGAGATGCGGTTACCGTTACCATAGACAATCTCCGCGAAACCGTTTCGTTTCGGGTTGTAGGTCATACGCAGGGGTAGGGTGAAGTAGAACTCACGGAACTTGAAGTTGTAGCCGAAGCGCGGGTTGAAGGTGAGGTATCGGTGCGGCGAGAAGGTGTAGCGTGTCTTGAGGTTGATCTTATAGCGGAAACCACGTGTATCGCTCCAACTCAGTTGGAGTGGGTCCAACAGGGGGGTCATACGGAAAGACGCACGCTCTGACTCCGCTGCGATAGGTGTGACCAGGTTCTCACCGATGGTGTCCCAGAAGATTTTCTTCAAAAGGTTGGTCTTTTGGGGGGTGGTATCCACCACAATGGTATCCGGCTGTTGGTGTTTCAGGTCGTATTCTGCATAGATCCGTTTGTCCGTTTCTGAGAGTGGTGCCACGCGTAGGGTATCCATCATCTCACGGTCGGAGATCTTGCCGAGTGTATCCGAAAGAGTTTTGTCGCAGTTGAAATAGCCCTCGATGACAGACGAAACCCTGTTGCCAAAAAACTTAAATGTTGCTGCCGTGGTGCATCGTCTTGGGGTGGGCAGGGGCCAATCCTCATCACTCTGATAGATCTCCGTGCGGAAGGAAATCATATCAAACTCCCCGTTCATGACGGTGCGGATGATGTGTCCACTCTCCGTATCCACGATGGCATAGCCATTGATGAGTTGGGTGTTGTAAAACTTTGGACGGAACTCCAGTCGGGTGGTACCATCGGGCAACAGCCTCTGCGTGAACTTATAGTGCCGACGGTTATAGCGGTTGAAGGGCGAGAGCACATGTCCGTCGTAGAGGGTGGCATCATAGACATTCGGAATCATCAGGTCCTTCAGTGGGGGCATCGCCCTGCGGTTATGCCGGATGGTGCCTGAGAGCACCTGACTCTTCACATCAATCTTATGATGGTCATAGTCATCATAAGACAAGAGGTTATACGATTCACGGATGTACTCCCTTTCACCCTTAGCCATCACATACATCGTGGGGATGAGCCAAAGGGTGGGATTACGGCACTCCACGTTGAACCGGGATTTCGCGTAAACATTGTCCTTGATACTGTCCGGACTGGTGGGGTGTGCGTCCTTGAATGCATAGATACGCTGGAGAATCAGGGGGCCTTTTTTCTCCTTGCCCAAAACAATACCGGGCATACCCGTGAGTATGCCCAGCACCATGACCTTTATCAGCGTTCCGCATTTCACGAATGCAAAAGTACGGAAAAAATCTGTAGATACAAAATTTATCCCAAATATTTCATCAGAATTTTTGCATTGCCGCTGTCGCGCAATTTGGCAATGCTCTTTTCGCGAATCTGACGGACACGCTCACGGGTGAGTCCCAATTGGTCGCCAATCTCCTCGAGTCCCTTCTCATGACAACCGATACCGAAACACTCACGGATGATGGTGATTTCGCGCTCCTTCAGCACCTTGTTGAGGACAGTGTTGAGTTCCATGGCCATCGACTCATGGTCGACCAGTTTATCCGTACGTGTCTCATCACCCGAGGCCATCACGTCGAGCATACAGTTATCTTCGCCATCCTGGAAAGGGGCATCGATGCTGACATGGTGACCGTCCGCCATCATGGACTGACCGATCTTCTCCTCATCGATATTGATGGCCTCGCTCAGTTCCGACACACTCGGATGACGCTGGTTCTCCTGTTCGAACTTGTTGATCTCGTGATTGATTTTATTGAGCGAACCCACCTGATTGAGCGGGAGGCGTACGATACGACTTTGTTCAGCGATAGCCTGGAGTATGCTCTGACGAATCCACCACACGGCGTATGAGATGAACTTAAAACCGCGTGTTTCATCAAACTTCTGAGCGGCCTTGATCAGTCCGATATTTCCTTCGTCGATGAGGTCGGTCAGGGTCAGACCCTGGTGCTGGTATTGTTTGGCCACAGACACAACAAAGCGCAGGTTGGCTGTCACCAGTTTCTCCTTAGCCCTTTCACCATCGGGACCGCCTTTGCGAATCTTCTGTGCGAGTTCTATTTCCTCGTCGATGGAGATCAAGGGTGCACGACCAATCTCAACGTGGTATTTATCCAATGCCTCGCTTGAACGGTTTGTAATACTTTTCTGAATCTTAAGTTGTCTCATCCTATTTACCTAAAAACGTCTTTAACTGTTTGATTATCAAACTAATATCCTGAATTTTACCTGAAAGCGGATGCAAAGTTACGAAAAATATCGATACATTGTTCAAAAATTAACAATATTTATCTTTTTAATTTTCCTTTCAGGTATTTTCCCGTGATGCTGTCCTGGCAGGCGGCAACTTGTTCAGGTGTGCCTGCACAGACCAGGTTGCCACCACGGTCGCCACCATCGGGACCCAGGTCAATGACATGGTCAGCGCATTTGATGACCTCCATGTTGTGTTCAATGACCAGAATGGTGTGCCCCCTGCTGATGAGGGCATCGAAGGTGTTCAGGAGTTTCTGGATGTCATGGAAATGGAGACCGGTGGTCGGTTCATCAAAGATGAAGAGGGTGGGTTCCTGCTTCTCCTGTCCGATGAAATACGCCAGTTTGACACGCTGGTTCTCGCCACCGGAGAGTGTGGAGGAGTTCTGGCCCAGTTTGATGTAGCCGAGACCAACATCTTCGAGGGTTTTGAGGCGGCGGACTATGGTGGTGCATCCTTCAAAGAAAGGAATGGCCTCGGAGATGGTCAAATTGAGAACTTCGTCGATGTTCTTGTCCTTATATCTGACATCGAGGATATCGTGCTTGAAGCGGTGACCATGACAGGCCTCGCACTCCAGCACCAGATCCGCCATGAACTGCATTTCGACCGTGATGAACCCGGCTCCTTTACACTCCTCACAACGCCCCCCCTCCGTATTGAAGGAGAAATACTGTGGGGTGAAACCCATCTGCTGGGCCAAGGGTTGTTCGGCATAGAGGTCACGGATGGCATCGTAGGCCTTCACATACGTGGCAGGATTGGAACGCGTGGACTTGCCGATAGGGTTTTGGTCGACAAACTCCACGCGATGGATGGCCTCGATATCCCCTTCGAGGGCAATGTATTCGCCAGGTGGGTCGCAGACCTCGCCTAAGTGTCGTTTCAGGGCAGGGTAGAGGATGCCCTTGATGAGACTCGATTTGCCCGAGCCAGAGACACCCGTAATGACTGTCATCACGTTCAAGGGAATTTGCACATCAATGCCCCGGAGGTTGTTCATGCGGGCACCCATGATGTCGATATGGCGGTTCCAAGGTCGGTGGGATGAAGGGACAGGGATTTGTTCCTGACCGAGGAGGTATTGGATGGTGTGGGATCTAGGAGAACTATGAATGTCAGACAGATCGCCATCGAAGACGATCTCGCCACCGAGGCGACCGGCATCAGGGCCTACATCGATGAGATGATCGGCTGCACGCATGATCTCCTCGTCGTGCTCTACGACGACAACCGTATTGCCCAGGGCCTGGAGTTCCTTCAGCACATGGATGAGTCGTTCGGTGTCTCTGGCGTGCAGACCGATGCTCGGTTCATCGAGGATATAGAGGGAACCCACGAGACTGCTTCCGAGGCTCGTCGTGAGATTGATGCGCTGGCTCTCACCCCCGGAAAGCGTGTTAGAGAGACGATTGAGCGTCAGATAGCCAAGTCCTACATCCAGAAGGAATTGCAATCTGCTTCGTATCTCCGTTAGCAGGCGTTTTCCGATGTTTTCTTCCTGTTGTGTGAGTTCCAGCGTTCGGAACCATTCTTGCAGTCGGACGACCGGCATCTGTACTAGGTCAGAGATGCTCCGACCACCAATCTTCACATAGTCCGCCTCAGGTTTCAGACGAGTACCATGACATTTCGGACAGGTGGTCTTGCCACGATAGCGTGCCAGCATGACACGGTACTGGATCTTATATTGGTTCTCACGTACCATGTCAAAGAAAAAGTCGATGCATGGCCTTTCCTTCTGTCCCTTGTCCGAAGGCAGTCCGTGCCAGAGCCAGTCCTTCTGTTGTTGGGTGAGGTTCATGTACGGTTCGAAGATCGGGAAGTCGTTTTGTGCGGCATGCCGACAGAACCACTCTTTCCATTCACCCATCTTCTCGCCATGCCAACACACCACACAGCCATCGTAGACCGAAAGTGTGGTGTTAGGTATGACCAGTCGTTCATCGATGCCGATGATCTTGCCAAAGCCCTGACACTCCGGACAGGCCCCTGCGGGGGAGTTGAAGGAGAACATCTGGTCGGTGGGTTCCTCGAAGGTCATGCCATCCGCCTCGAACCGGGTGGAGAAATCGTAGGTGATATTCGAGGGCTGGAACATCAGGCGACACTCGCCATGCCCCTCGAAGAAGGCTGTCTCGGCAGAATCCACCAGACGGGCGATGGTGTCTTTGGAATCATCGACCGAGAGACGGTCGATGACGAGGAAGATATGAGGCGATCCTAGGTCTGGCCTAGGCATTTCCTGGTTTTCTATAGGCGATCCTAGTAGGTAATCGTCGATGCGCTGGAAGTCGCCATCGACGAAGAGGCGGGCGTAGCCTTCGAGGATGTAGGCTTTGAGTTGTTTTTCAAGGGTGCGCTCAGCAGGGACATACACGGGTGCCATTACCACGAAACGCGTGCCTTTCGAGAATTCCAACATTTTCTGTACCACATCCTCGGTGGTGTGCTTCCGTACCTCACAGCCACTGATGGGTGAGAAAGTACGTCCTATACGTGCATAGAGCAGGCGGAGGTACTCGTAGATCTCCGTCGTGGTGCCCACGGTACTACGTGGATTGCGGGAGATTACCTTCTGTTCGATAGCGATGGCGGGTGGGATGCCCCGGATGAAGTCACATTCAGGTTTGTTCATGCGTCCCAGAAACTGACGGGCATAACTCGACAAACTCTCCACATAACGTCGCTGACCTTCGGCATAGAGTGTGTCGAAGGCCAATGACGACTTGCCGGAGCCACTGACTCCTGCAATCACCACAAACTGGTTACGGGGGATGGTCACATCGATGTTTTTCAGGTTGTTGACCCGTGCCCCCTTGATTTCTATCGCTTCACTCATAGGATAGACTTCACAGCCTCGAGCATACCGAGGTGTTGGATGAGGTCGAGGTACTGGCGTACCAGGTCCGCGAGACCAGGAATCTTATTCAAGTCTTCCTGCCAGATAAACTCAGCCCCCAGTACGCCTACGGTCACCATCTGCGTGTTGCCTGTGGCCCAGAGACCATTCAGAAGTGACATGATTTTCGGATCATCGTTGGGGACGATCTCCGTTCCATCAGCGCGCTTGCCACCTTTGTAATACATGATGATGGCCGCTAAGCCGAACACCAGTCCCTTGGGCAGTTCGCCCTTACGTTGGAGATAGGTTTTCAAACCGGGCAGGTCACGTGTCTGGAATTTTGGAAAGGAATTCAGCATGATGCTGGTCACCTGATGGTCGACATATGGGTTATCGAAACGCTCCAGTACATCAGTGGCGAACTTCTCCAGTTCTTCCATAGACAGGTCGAGTGTCTGCATCAGTTCATCGAACTGCACCTTGTGGATATATTTTCCGATCACCTCATGCTGACAGGCCTCACGGACGATATTGATGCCACTCAGGAAAGCCACCGGTGAGAGGACTGTGTGTGGGCCATTGAGCAGCGTCACCTTCCGTTTGTGGTAAGGTTCTTCGGTGGGTACGAACAATACATGAAGGCCAGCCTTGTCGGCAGGGAACTCCTTAGCCACATCCCTTGGAGCCTCAATCACCCAGAGGTGGAAGTTCTCAGCCTGTACCACGAGGTCGTCGCGATAACAAATCTTCTCTTGAATCTGTGCAATCTCGTTCCGTGGGAATCCCGGTACGATACGGTCCACGAGGGTGGCATACACCCCACAGGCTTCCTCGAACCACTTTTTGAAGTCAGTGCCAAGGTTCCAGAGATCGATGTATTTCTCGATGCAGTCCTTCAACACATGACCATTCAGGAAGATCAGTTCACAGGGGAATATGATGAGTCCCTTGGTGGGGTCTCCATTGAATGTCAGGAAACGCCGATAAAGCAGTTGTACCAGTTTTCCAGGATAACTGCTGGCAGGTGCATCGTCTAGTTTACAGGCCGGGTCGAAGGTAATGCCTGCCTCGGTGGTATTTGAGATGACAAACCGGATTTCCGGTTGGTCAGCCAGTGCCATAAAAGCGGCATGTTGCGTATAAGGATTCAGCGCCCGACTGATCACATCGATGCGCTCTAAGGTATTGACGGGCTTACCGTTCTCGCGTCCCTGGAGGTTGACATGGTAGAGGCAGTCCTGTCCGTTGAGCATATCGACCATGCCCTTCTCAATGGGCTGTACCACGACCACAGAACCGTTGAAGTCCGTCTTCTGGTCCATATTCCAGATGATCCAGTCCACGAAGGCACGGAGGAAATTCCCCTCACCGAACTGTATCACCTTTTCCGGCATCACGCTCTTCGGAGCGAATTGTTTGTTTAGTGGTTTCATGATCCTGTTATCTTGCTGAAACATATTTATGGAGTGTCTTACGCACGGCACCAGGACCAGCGTAGAGCTCCTTCACCATGCCTTCGATTTGTTCACCAAGACCGGCCTCATAGAGGTCGACGGCAAAGATATCCTTGCGAGCGTAGAGACTCTTCAACGGACTCCAATCCTGATCGGGTTTGCCAATCTGCAACGGGGCTACGATGGCTTGCAGTTCTTCGAGCAGGGGATCGGGCGAGCAGTCAAACGGTGTACCATCGTCCTTGATGCCTTTCAGATAACGGGCATAGCCTGCAAGTGTGAGGGGGATGAGCACGAGGTTCGACTTATCCAGACCACGGGCGATGTATTTCTTCAATGTCTCACCGAAGCGGATAGGCAGTTTCTGACTAGTATCGCAGGCGATGCGCTGGGGGGCATCCGGCATGAAGGGGTTTGGTAAGCGACGGTTGATGACAGCCCCGATGAACTCATAAGGATTCAGTACA
>JAFWTK010000205.1 GCA_017518935.1 Prevotella sp. | reverse complement strand
GATGAACGACCTGCCTGAGTGTATGAAGGGACATGTGAAGGGTGGCGGTTCACTCACAGCCCTGCCGATTATCGAGACGCAGGCAGGCGACGTGTCGGCGTATATTCCCACCAACGTGATCTCCATCACCGACGGACAGATCTTCTTGGAGTCAGACCTCTTCAACCAGGGCTTCCGTCCCGCCATCAACGTGGGTATCTCCGTGTCCCGTGTGGGTGGTTCGGCACAGATCAAGTCGATGAAGAAGGTGGCAGGTACGCTGAAGATCGACCAGGCACAGTACCGTGAACTCGAGGCCTTCTCGAAGTTCTCCAGCGATATGGATGCCGTGACGGCGATGACCCTCGACAGAGGACGTAAGAACAACCAGTTGCTGATTCAGCCGCAGTACAGCCCGATGCCTGTAGGCGAACAGATAGCCATCCTCTATTGCGGTGTGCATGGTCTGATGCGTGAGGTGCCTATCGTGAAGGTGCGCGAGTGCCAGAATCAGTTCCTCGATAAGTTGCGTTCTGCCAACCCCGGGGTCATCGAGACACTGGCCAGTGGTAAGATTGACGACGAGACGACTGCAAAGATTGAGGCAGTGATGGCCGATATCGCAGGAACTTACAAATCGTAACGGCCTATGCCAAGTCTGAAAGAAATCAAAGGCCGCATCGCCTCAGTCAAATCCACGCGAAAGATCACGTCGGCGATGAAGATGGTGGCTTCCAGCAAACTCCACCATGCACAGGTAGCCATCCAAAACATGCTGCCTTACGAGGAGTTGCTGGAGCACATCCTCAAGTCGTTTCTCGCTGCCGAGGCGGAGGCACAGACCATCTTCGACCAGGAGCGCCCTGTACGCAGGGTGGCCCTGGTGGTTATGACCTCTAACTCATCACTCTGTGGCGGTTTCAATGCCAACACCATCAAGATGATGTCGCACGCCGTTGATGAGTACAGTCAGACCATCGGACGCGACAATGTCGAGATCTATCCCATCGGCCGCAAAGTGTATGAGAAGGCCAAGAAGATGGGGCTCGCCGTAGAGGGTGAATTCTCGGCACTTGCCGATAAACCCAACGTGCAGCAGTGCATCGAGATTGCGATGGAACTTGGAACAAAATTCGCTGAGGGTGAGATAGATAAGGTTGAACTCATCTATCACCACTTCAAGAGTGCAGGTTCGCAGGTGCTCACCCGAAAGACCTTCCTTCCCATTGATATTCAGTCGGAGTTGAATGCCGATAAGGAGCGTGATCTGGAGTCGGTGATTGCCACGAAGGAGAGTCAGGAGTACTTGAAGAAGCGTGGTGAGCGTGAAACGGAGCAGAAGCAGGTCGATGTGAAGCCGCTTAACGATAATTTCATCGTCGAGCCGGACATGGGCACCGTACTCTCACAACTCATTCCCAAACTCGCTCATCTGTCGCTCTATACGGCCCTGTTGGATTCCAATGCCTCGGAGCATGCCGCCCGAATGGTGGCTATGCAGACCGCTACTGATAATGCCGACGAACTGCTTCGCGAACTGAACCTCCAGTACAACAAGAGTCGTCAACAGGCTATCACCTCCGAACTCCTCGACATCGTCGGCGGTTCAGTTAATAATTAAATAATTAAAGTTATGAAACTTACAGGAAGAAGAGAAAGTAGTAATGTAGAAGACCGCCGTGGTCTGAGTGGTGGTGCGAAGGCCGGTATCGGTGGCATCGGTGCCATCATCGTAGCAGCCCTGTTTGCCTGGATGAGTGGCGGCGACCCCGTGGCAGCCGGATTGCAGGCCGCCCAGGAGCAGATGTCAGCTCGTACGGAGAGTGTCAATCCCGAGGAGTTCTCTGAGGAAGAGCAGCAACTCGCTACCGAGTGCAAGCAGATCCTCGCCTCTACGGAGGATGTCTGGACGGCAGTGTTCAAGGAACTGGGCCGCACCTACGAGTCGCCCACGCTGGTACTGTTTACCAATCAGGTTAACTCTGCCTGTGGTAGCGCTACGGCTGCCGTAGGCCCGTTCTATTGCTCTGGCGACCAGAAGTTGTATATCGACCTGTCGTTCTTCACGCAGATGAAACGTCAGTTGGGTGTCGAAGGTAACACCTTCGCCTATGCCTATGTGATTGCCCATGAGATCGGCCACCATGTGGAGTATTCTCTCGGCATTCTCGGCAAGGCCCATCAGCAGATGAACCAGAGCGACAAGGTGACTGCTAATCAGATCAGCGTGCGTCTGGAACTCCTTGCCGACTACTATGCCGGTGTCTGGGCTCACTATGAGGACGCTATGAACCACTCGATGGAGTACGGCGATCTAGAGAAGGGTCTCGAATTGGCGAAGGCCATCGGCGATGACTGGTTGCAGAAGAAGGCACAGGGAAGGGCAACGCCCGAGTCGTTCACCCACGGCACCTCCGAGCAGCGCAAGCGTTGGTTGCGTCGTGGCTACGAGACAGGTGACATGCGCACCTCGACCTTCAACATACAGAACTACAACGACCTCTGATTTATAACCCGTCCATTATTGGGCAATAACCTGCCCTTATTTTCGAATAACCCACCCTTATTGAGCAATAAGGGTGGGTTATTGTTTTACTCGTGGTGGTAGGGTTCGCCTTTGATGATGGTGCAGGCACGGTAGAGTTGTTCGGTGAAAACGAGGCGCGCCATCTGATGGGAGAACGTGAGGCGTGAGAGGGAGAGCATTTCATTGGCTCGGGCATAGACTTCTGGGGAGAAACCGTAGGGGCCGCCGATGACAAATACGAGACGGCGGGCGGTCTGTTGTTTCTGCTCCAGCCAACGGGCCAGTTCGATACTGCGCAGTTCCTTGCCGTGTTCATCGAGGAGCACCACCGTGTCGGAAGACTGTATCTGTTTCAGGATCAGTTCACCCTCTGCCGCCTTCTGCTGTTCTTCGGAGAGACTTCTCGTCTGGCGGAGTTCGGGGATGATCACAATGTCGAAGGGCATATAATGTGTGATGCGTCCGGCATAGTCACTGATGCCTGCCTGAAAGTGTTTATCGGTGGTCTTGCCGACCAAAACAAGAATGGTCTTCATTGTATCGTTTCTTTTTCGATGAACTCATTGAACTGTGTCTGGTAGCCGTTGAACACATTGATGTCCACCTCGCCGTTGATGCCCTGCACCCGTCCGTCGGGTGACAGTTGCCAGACAATCAGATGGATGTCGGGCTTGTATTCGCCGTAGCGGGCTATCCACACCTTGTAGTCACGTTTGATGTCAGGCGCATCTGGCAGGTATTTGTTGACGAACATCTGGTTGACATAGAGGATCGGCTTCACGCCACAGCGCTTTTCGACGGCTTGAAGCCATGTGCGGATATTACTCCACAGTGCCTTTGAACCGCCCATCGCCTCGATCTGGCTGTTGGAGGGCTCAATGTCGAGTACTGGGGGCAGGTCTCCCTTGCGGAACAGGGTGTGGTTGATGAAGTAGTCAGCCTGTGCCGCCCCTGTGCGCTTAGTCGAGAAGAAGTGGTAGGCCCCGATGGGGATGCCAGCCTTACGGGCAGCGGCATAGTCGTGGACATAGTAGGGGTTGCGTACGCTGACACCCTCCGTCGATTTGATGAAGACGAACGAGACGGGATAGTCCACCTTGCCGGAGATCTGTTTCTTGCTCTTCGACCCGAGGTGGGTGATGCGCAGTTTGTTCCATAGGATGGGGTATTTCTTGCGACCCTTTCCGTGCTGGTAACGGGAGATGTCGATACCGTAGATGCGCTCCGAGGTGTAGTTCATCCGCTCACCCTTGAACACACCCTGCTGCCACTGTCCGGTCTTCAGCACCGTGGCCACCTCATTTTCCAGGAGTTGCAGACCGAAGCCATGTCGCTGGTCGTTCTCCCAGTGTCCCTCGAAATAATGGTTTTCCACCGAGATATACGAGCCGTGTCCCTCCGCCTTGGCATCGACGATGGTGCCGACCCTGCCACCTCGGAAGGCTCCCTGATAGATACCCGTTGAGTCGATGCGGATGCCGCTGGTGAGTGTGTCTTCATCCCATTGTCCGATGGTGATACGCCCCAAGGAGTCGCGACTGATGGCAGTACCCTGGCGCTTCTTACCCTTCCAGCGCCCTATATTATATATAGGTATCGTGTCAATGACCTCGTTGTGCCGCTGTCCTGCAGCGAAGGCTGCCACCATCTCGTAGCCTTCGTCCTCGACGTTGTGACGATCCAGATAGTAGTCGAGTTCTTCCTGCCGGTCTTCCTCTATCTGTTTGAGGATGGAGTCGAGCCGCAGGGGGAGGGAGATGCTGAAAAGCCTGCTGGTCAGTGTGTCGCCCTCAGCCTCTGCCTGTTGCCGGTCTGGTTGCTGCCGACAACCCAGATAGATGCCTGTTGCCGTTGCGACAATCAGTAAGAGGAGCGTATATCGTGGTGATTTCTTCATTATGGATGCAAAAATACGAATTTTTTGGGGATTTCCTTTGCATTTCACCCGACTTTTCGTAATTTTGCCCTCACAATTAATTCAACATCAATGAATATGAAGAAATTATTAATGTTTGGCCTGTTGTTGATCGGGATGACAGCACAGGCACAATGGGGTCAGAGGCCCCGGATGGCAGAGCCCGGACTCACAGACCAGACTGCCAGGAAGTTCACACTCGACCTGACCGACGACGGGAAGGCACAGATGGTTTGTTTCCTGCCCACGACACCGTCGGGCAAGGCGATTGTCGGCATCCCCGGCGGCGGCTACTCGATGCTGTCGAATACCCATGAGGGGACGATGGCAGCCGACTGGCTGAACAAGAAAGGTATAGCCTATTTCGTTGTGAACTATCGTCTGCCGGAAGGCGACCGCACCATTCCGATGGGCGATGTAGAGAAGGGTTTCCGTATCGTTCGTGACTCAGCCGCCCTCTGGGGTATCAATCCCAGCGACGTGGGTATTATGGGCTTCTCGGCAGGTGGTCATCTGGCCTCTGTCATCTCTACCCATTCTCCCTTCGAGGTACGTCCGAACTTCTCGATCCTGTTCTACCCGGTGATCTCGATGGATGAACGTGTGTCGCATGTATGGTCGTGCCGCAACTTTCTCGGCGAGGCCGGACAGAAGGATCCTAAGTTGGTACACGATTTCTCTACCAACAATGCCGTGCAGCGTCATCTGACGCCTCCTGCCTGCATCATCATGTCGGGTGACGACAACTTAGTGCCACCGCTGACCAACGGTCTGGCTTACTATACTGCCATGCGTAATGCCGGCAACGACTGTATGCTGCTGCTCTATCCGACTGGTGGTCATGGCTACGGCTTTGGACAGTGGTTCGCCTATCATGATGAGATGCTGGCAACCCTCGGCAAGTGGCTGGATCAGTTGAAGGCACCCAAGACCGATGCCATCCGTGTGGCTTGTATCGGCAACAACATCACCGACGGACACGGTATCGACCTGGCACCCCGCAACGGCTATCCCGCCCAGTTGCAGCGACTCTTAGGCGATGGCTACTCGGTGAAGAATTTCGGACTGAGTGCCCGTACGATGCTGAACAAGGGCGATGTGCCTTATATGAACGAGATGGCATGGCGCGATGCACAGGCTTTCAAGCCCGATATCGTCGTCATCAAACTGGGCACCAACGACTCGAAACCCCACAACTGGGCACACAAGGATGAGTTCAAGCAGGATTTGCAGCAGATGATCACCACGCTCTGTCCGCAGTTGGCTCAGCCCGCCAAGAAGGGTAAGAAAGCCAAGAAGGGACAGGTGGCAGAACCCGTGAAGCCCCGTATCATCCTCTGCACCCCGATTCCCGCCTTCAAGTCGACATGGGACATCAGCGACCAGGTGATTGCCAACGAGATTATTCCCATCCAGAAAGAGGTGGCTGCGCAG
>JAFWTK010000204.1 GCA_017518935.1 Prevotella sp. | reverse complement strand
GCACCGCAATCCTCGAAAGCATACTTTCCGATAGACTTCACGCTATTGGGAATTATCACCGAAGTAAGTTTAGGGCATTTATAAAAAGCATAGTCTCCAATCGATGTCACGCTGTTGCCTATTGTTAACGAAGTAAGCCCGTCGCAACTATAGAAAGCACTTCCTTCGATAGTTATCACGCTGTTAGGGATAGTCACCGATGTCAGGCCGTCGCAACCACAGAAAGCATCCTTCCCAATAGAAGTCACATTGTTACCGATTGTTAACGAAGTAATGTTGCTGATTTGACGGAAAGCATTCTCTCCAATCGTTTTCACACTGTTGCCGATTATTACCGAAGTAAGGGTGGAGCACCCGTAGAAAGCATAGTTCCCGACTGTTTCGACATCATCCCCTATCTTCACGGAAGTGAACTTAGAACCTGAGAAATATGAATTATATGCAGAAGGGATATTGCAATTTACGGTAAGTTCACCGGTGCAGCCATAGAAAGCACTACTTCCAATAGATGTTACACTCTGAGGAATCGTTACCGAAGTAAGGGCAGAACAGCCTCTGAAAGCATTATCTCCGATTGATGTCACACTATTACCAATTGATAACGAAGTAAGGCTGGAGCAACCGTAGAAAGCAGATTCTCCGATATACGTTACGCTGTTGGGAATTGTTACCGAAGTAATGCTGGAGCACCAGTAGAAAGCATTACTTCCTATCGTTTTCACACTATTACCGATGGTTACCGAAGTAATGCTAGAGCAGTTATAGAAGGCTCTGTTCCCGACAGTCTCGACATCATCCCCTATATTCACGGAACTGAACTTGCAACCATAGAATACACCATAATTTGATGCATATGTAGAAGGGATATTACAATTTACGGTAAGTTCACCTGTGCAATCATAGAAAGCATTCTCTCCAAAAGATGTTACGCTGTTGGGAATCGTTAACGAAGTAAGGCTGGAACATTTGTAGAAAGCCTTTTCTCCGATAGAAGTCACGCTGCTGCCGACAGTTAACGAAGCAAGGCTGGTGCAATTTTCGAAAGCAGATTTTCCGATGGATGCCACACTGTTAGGAATCGTTACCGAAGTAAGGGCGGAGCAGCCATAGAAAGTATTATACTCTATGGATGCCACACTGTTAGGAATCGTTATCGAAGTCAGGGCGGAGCAATAATAGAAAGCATCGGTTCCAATACTCGTCACAGAGTTTGGTATGGTTACCGTCGTGAGGGATGTGCAATTTCCGAAAGCACTGTTACCAATACTCGTCACTGAGTTGGGAATGGTTGCCGACTTGATGCCAGTACCATAAAACGCATACCTCTCAATGTTTGTCAAAGAAGTGGGGATGTTGATTGAAGTTATCTTCGAACAATAGCGGAAAGCACCTGCGCCTATGCTTTCTACCGAGTTGGGAATGTAGAAAGAACTAAGTGAACTACATCCATTAAAAGCATTACTTCCAATGCTAGTCAAGGTGCTGTTTCTTCCAACGTCCACCGTTGAAAGTTTTCCACAGTCCATGAAGGCATCGTCTCCAATACTTTTCACAGAATTGGGAATATTGATATACGTGAGTTTTCCAATCTTGTAGAATGCAGATTTGCCAATACTTATTATGGTATTGGGCAGTTCAACACTACGAATATAATAATGTTCAGAAAAAGCGTTGTCAGCAATGCTTGTCACCGTATATGTATAGCCTTCATCGTCAGTGACTGTTGCAGGGATTGTTGCACTACCCAACTCACCGTCACATCCAACTACCTCTGCGGTGTTGTTGCTGTAATCAAGACTGTAAAAGACTTGATTAACTTCAATGGCACTTGCCAAACACGGCATAAATGCCAATAACATAACTATAATAATTTTCATAAACCTTGTTTTAGATAAGTTTTGTTTTGTGTCCTTGAGTCCCTCCCTAGACGTGATAACCAGAAAAACTGTACAGACGGACATCTTTACATAAAAAGTGTGGAACTCTATTGCTGCGAATAACACTTTTTTCCATGATTTATGCCCTTTGACATCATATTTTTGCAAAAATACGAATTATTAATATAACACGCACCTTCGCCCTTCTGTATTTAGGAATTATTAATCTTTCGTAACTGAAGTTTAACCTATAGTAAAGACAAATAAGGTATAAATAAGAAATAAACTTTCTTCTCTTTCCATAATTCACTTTCTATTTGTACCTTTACAGGCAAAATAATAAACCGACAAGCAAAATGGACAAGAAACTGAGACAAGGTACGCTGTGCGTACAGGCTGGCTATAAGGCCAAGAACGGAGAACCGATAGAGTTGCCCATCATCCAGAGTACGACGTTTAAGTACGATGACTCGGACGAGATGGCAAAGTTGTTTGACCTGTATCACAGAGGGACGGTTCTTCTATGTGTCAGCCGACACGAAGAACCGTCTCTTTGTATTTGATATTGGGTCATGTAACATCGTGCCTGTCACCGTGTTACTTCTTCAATTTAAAACTTACCGTCTTAACATATATTTAAAAAGGATTCCCAATCTGTTTCGCAGACCTAGGTGCCGTTTTATTGGAGGATCAAACAGAATGGCTGCCGTTTCCTCAAACTCTTCTAAAGCCTGGGCAAGACGAGGGTTGTTTGCTTGAACAATAAGTGCCATAAAGTTATCCTGACCTTCCATCTTTCCCTCCGCAGTCTTTAATACGTAATTGTGACGATTCTCGTAGTTGTTAAACCAGATAACAAAAAGTCGGTTGCGGAACTGCTGCTTCCCGTCACCAGTCTCCGCCAAATGATTGTTTATGCCAACCTCGATGGCTCCGCTCGGAATGATAGAATCATTAGGTACGAAACTGATGTCATAAACAATTCCGAAGTCGCTCCAGAAATAGAACTCATGCTGCTTGTCTTCTCGCTCAAGAACCGTATAAGGTGCTTTGAGATTAATGTTTTTCAAATTGAGTTTGTTCATAGTGTTTTTAGATTTAGAGGCTGGTGGCTTTCGTTAGATTTGCTCGGCCAGCCTTTGTTGATGAATTCGCTCAAGAAAAGCATTACTCTCTTCTATCCATTCTTGTTTTCTGCGCAGGGCCTCCTTGAAGGCTGCGAGAACCTCTTCGCGGGTTCTCTTTCTTTTTGTTGTTTCCATATTGATATTAGGATGAATATTCGGTTGCAAAGGTAAAAAGATTATTCGTAACTTCCAAATTTTGTTCGATTTTTCTTCTGCACGAAGATTCAAAACCAAAATATGGCAACTTCAAAATAAGTTGCAGAGGGATGATTCTTTTGTGCCATTTCCACGCCAACTCAGACAAATTAACAAGTCAAAGCAAAGGTACAAAAACAGGTAGTTGTTATATGCCAAAAACAACCCGCTCATCCCGCCTATCCCACACGCAATTTTATACTTAGGTGCAGGATAGGCGGGATGAGCGGGATAAAAAGTGGTTAGACCATTACCGTATGCGCATGCACGAAAAAACGTTCTTTTTGCTGTGACACGACTATTGCATCGTTACGACAGTACTAATTTTTCTATTGACAGTCGTAAATTTTGCTACGATAGTACTATTTTCCCCCCTTCTTGTCACTTTGGATTTGATGATTTACGAAAAAACACTTGGACTCCTCAGGAAAAGTCGTACCTTTGCAGGTGGCAACGCGAAAAAATTATATCAAGGGTTAGGAAAACGCCACTCTTATTCGTTATATAGATAGGCAATGTCCTGAAAACTGGACTTTTTGCTCCTATAAAATGAAATGTCTAATTTAAAACTTAGAGTATGAAAAAGAAAGTATTGTTTGTTCTAAGCGTACTGTTTTTGCTTAGTTTATGCTGTGCTTGTAGCAGTGACGATGAGAGTTTTGCAAGTATTGAGGAAAGGATTGAGCAGAATCAGATTCCTGTTGAACTGAAAGCAATTGAAGATCTTCCAGAATTGCTTGTTGAATACATTTGGGATTATGAAAACACAAAGGATCCCATAGAATATAAAAATGATGGTATTTATCAGTTTTCATGGAGGGGGGATACTTACTATTTCCATTGGCACCCCTATGTCGCTGTGTGGTTTGATATTATTTTCAATTCAAATGGATCCCGTTTATTTGATCTGACGCCAGAAGATCGCATAGATATAAAGGAAAACGGCAAAAACTGGAAGTTAATATATCGAATTAAGAATAACTCAAAAACTGAAATACAATGAAAAGATTTTTTTATCCACAGTCCTAGTCGCATGGTGTATATGCAATTGTGGCCAGAATTATGCAGATTATTATGCCTATCCCTTTGGTGCAAAAGATGAATTGTGAAATAAGGATTTCTTTCATTATAGTTGGTCATCCCGTTCATTATTTATACCTTTGCCAGAAGAAAAGTATTCTGGTTGGTTTATATAAGAAGAATGGATATTGAAAAGAAGAATATAGAACAACTTTTTAAAGATTGTCATCAGCGAATGCTCACTATTGCGGTGCAGATGTTGAAGGATGACGAGGAGGCTCGTGATGCTGTGAACGACGTATTCGCCAAACTTGCTGATGGCTCACTGGTGTTGCCAAAAGAGAATCCAGAACGCTATCTGATGACGACGATTCGTAATCTTTGCATTACCCGCATCCGTCAGATGTCACTGCGTGAACGAATAAAGCGCAGACTGTCGCTCTCTGAGCCGAGTCACACATCAATGGAGAGTACACAGGAGATGGCCAAAGAGATAATCGACTACGCAGAAAAGGCCTTCACCAAGCAGACTTGGGCAGTATTCCAACTACGGTTTGACGAGGGGCTGAAATATAAGGAGATTGCTGAACAATTACGTATTAGCGAGGTAGCCGTCTATAAGCATCTCGCTGAGGCACTTAAGAAACTGAAAGAGAAATTTAATCCGACAAAACAATGAAAGATATCGAACAACTGCTCAGAATGACAGAGCATCCGCAAGACTATACTGACGAGGAGTTGCAACAGATGATGAGCGACCCCGACATGCGGGCATATTATGAGTTGATGGTCAGTGCCGAGGCAGGGTTTGCCTTGAAGAAGGGGGAGAATCACGGGGACAAGTCCATGATTCTGACGAGCAGAATCACGCGACCTGTCCCCGTGATTCTCCGGATTGCCGCCACACTCATCGGCATCCTAGTGCTGTCGGGCATTGCATACTCTGCTTATTACTTTGCGGTTGACAGGGATTACAAATCCCCGGCTCAGGAAGTGCGAATGGCCAATTCGCAACAACAGGAAGGATTACACCAACAGGAAAAACCTGTCACAGACGCTATCCGCACTTTTGAAAACATAGAACTTCAACAGATACTTCAGGAATTGTCAACCCATTATCACGTCGGGGTGGTGTTCCGCAATGAACAAGTACGTCATATCCGTCTCTATACGAAATGGGACACCACTGCCCCACTTAAACAGATGATAGAGCGTCTTAATGGCTTCGAGAAAGTGAGCATCAAACTGAACGACAACCAGATGATTGCAGAGTAACTATGAGACGAGTACTACACCTTATTATATTATTGGGTCTTTGCATCACAATACAGGCCCAGCATACCTTCAAGGGTACATCGCTCTCGGATGCGCTCATCGAACTCGACCAGTCATCGAAGCATTATGATATCTCTTTCGTTTATGATGAACTGGAGGACTTCACCGTCACCAAGACCATCAAACGAGGACGTTCTTTGCCCGAAGCCGTTCATGATGTCTGTGGCTTCTATCCCGTCAGGGTAACAGTCAAGGGCAGGGACATTCTGGTGGAGTGCATCCAGAAAGACCGTACAAAACTCAGGGGACATCTCGTGGGACCTGATCACCAACCCATTGCCTATGCCAACATCACCCTCTTCCCACCTTCCGATTCCACATACTTAGGGGGCGGCGTGAGCAATGAGGCTGGCGACTTCGTCATCCCCTGCGGGGCTGAGCGTGCCAGAGTCCGTATCAGTTGTGTGGGCTTTAAGACCATCGATCGGGTAATGACTGTCGGCGATGCCGGCACCATCCGTATGCAGATGGAGAACAACTACCTGAGTGATGTCACCGTGAGTGGACGAATGGCCATCATCCGCAGTGAGGCTGGCAAATTGCAGTATATCGTCAGCAACGACGAGTTTGCACGTGGGCTCAATGCTCAGGAACTGCTCAACCGCGCGCCGATGGTGAGTATGGCGGGAGGTCGAGCCATGATTCTCGGCAAGGGTCCAGCCCGTTTTATGCTCAATGGGCGTATCACTGAGATGGGCGACGAGGCCATCCAGCAGAGACTCTGGACGATGCACTCGGAAGATATCGACCGAATAGAAGTCATCTCCACCCCCTCGGGGCGTGATGTGATTGAGATGGGAGGTGGCTATATTAACATCGTCATGCGTCGCGACCAGACCCTTGGCTGGCGAGGCGATGTCAGTGCAGAAGCAGGCATCAGTGATGACTGGACCGGACGAGGAAGCGGCTCCGTGAGTTATGCCTCGGAAAAGTTCGATATGACATTCGATGCACACGGCGGGCGTACCGCACAGACGACAGACGGCCTAACGGATTATCACGTCGTAGATGGTTATCGTATGCTATCAGACGCCCACACCAAACAGACAGACAAAGAGGTGGCGACCAACCTAACCCTCCGTTATCTTCCCACAAAGAATCTAGAACTGGGAGGTCTGTTGTCGTGGCAAATGCTTTGGCCTGATAATGCGACCGATGGCTTAACAAACTACCCTACCCTTTCTTTTCCTTCTGAAGCGAAACATTCACCCAACGACAACACCAGTACCAAGAACCTGACAGTCTACTGCGACTGGCATCTCGACACAAAAGGCAGATTGATCAGTCTTACCTATAATAACTATAAGAAAAGCGATAATGCGAAATCTAGTGTCTGGTACATTAATCCCATAATAAATTTGAAGGCATGGAATGAATACATAAACGACGCAGACTACCACATACAGTCTGGCAGACTTGATTTGTCGCTGCCATTCGGCTTCGTGACCATCGATGGAGGTGTCTCTTATACAAACATCAAAAATCAGGGTGATTTACAATACTCGAAACAATCTGACCTCGCTATGTTCGGTAATGAACGATTCTACTATCAGGAAAAGAGAAAGGCTGCCTATGTATCGCTTCATCGCGACTGGCGCAGATTTTCTATCATCACTGGACTCCGCTATGAGTACATCGGATTAGACAGGGAAATAAATTTATACTTAGACAAATTATTCAACCGCGATTTCTGGTTGCCATCTTTCAGTTTCTCTTTCAAGCCCAAGGAGGGACAACAAATCGCTCTGGCATGGGGAACGGACTGTGTCCACCCTAATTTCTATGATCTAAACAATCTCCGCATCTACAAAACAGGTTATGAATTCTTCCAAGGTGACCCAGGACTGCTGCCCAGTCGGACGAGTAACATAGAACTGAGTTTTCACAACCATAAAGGATTCTACGCCTGCGCCTACCATCATCATGCCAGTAATGTTGTGGTGAGAAACACGCAACTTGTCCCTTGGATAATAGAAGAAGAATACGAATTATACAATGTAACTACATTCCCAGAAAACAAAGGCCGAAGCAATCAATCTGGACTTTATCTGCGCTATCAGCATCAGATAAGTCCCAGCCTGCTTCTAACAAGCGAAGGCGAAGCCTATTACCATGATTTTAGAACACCCCAGATTGTATATAATCCTACGGAACAGTACATATTTGACCTCTACGGATGGGGAGAACGATTGGGTATTTCTGCCGACTGGTATCTGAACCGTCAGCACACGCTTCTGCTGAATGCCTGCTACCAGCATTGGTTTGCTGACTATACCGGCATGACCAAGACCGATAGTTATGGTTATTCCTATTTCGCCCTGCGCTATTCTCTAATGGACGATCGTCTGAGACTCTCTCTGGTAGTCAATGACCCCTTCCATCAATATATCACCGATGAAACTAATTATAACGGGCAGGCATCATTAATAACATCAATCAAACAGATGATTCAGTACAGCCACACTAATCATCATGCCCACTATATCGGCCTGACCGCCACCTACTCCTTTGGCAGTAAGAAGGTGCGCCGCATCCAGCACGATAAGAAGGATACGGAATCGCAACGCGCCGAGATACATAGAAAATAAGAATGAAGTACAATGTGTGCGCCTCACCCTTAGTTACAACTTCAACGCCAGCAGTTCGAAGTATCGCGGAACAGGTGCCGGTAATGACGAGAAAAACCGTCTCTGAATAAATTATATCGCGATATATTTTGGTTTTTCGCTCACTTATTCGTAACTTTGCAGTCAAAATAATAAACAGACAAGCAAAATGGACAAGAAACTGAGACAGGGCTCGCTCTGCGTACATGCAGGGTATAAGGCCTAGAACGGAGAACCGATAGAGTTGCCTATCATCCAGTCGACAACCTTCAAGTATGACGACTCGGACGAGATGGCGAAGTTGTTTGACCTCGAAAAGGAGGGGTATTTCTATACCCGTCTGCAAAACCCGACGAACGATGCGGTGGCAGCGAAGATTGCCGCACTGGAAGGCGGTGTGGGGGCTGTGCTGACCTCCTCTGGTCAGGCTGCCAACTTCTACGCCATCTTCAACATCTGTCAGGCCGGTGACCACTTCATCACCTCCAACGAGATCTATGGCGGTACCTACAACCTCTTCGGCGTGACGCTGAAGAAACTCGGCATAGACTGCACGTTTATCTCGCAGGAAGCCTCCGACGAGGAGATACAGGCTGCCTTCCGTCCGAACACCAAGGCTTTCTTCGGTGAGACCATCTCCAATCCAGGCTGTGCGGTCTTCGACATCGAACGCTTCGCCAACATCGCCCATAAGAACGGGGTGCCCCTCATCATCGACAACACCTTCGCCACACCCATCAACTGTCGCCCGTTTGAGTGGGGTGCCGACATCGTCACCCACTCCACCACGAAATATATGGACGGACTGGCCACACAGGTGGGCGGTGTGGTAGTGGACAGCGGTAACTTCGACTGGCTGGCTCACGCCGAGAAATTCCCCGGTCTCTGCACACCCGACGAGTCATATCATGGTCTCACCTACGTGAAGGCCTTCGGCAAGATGGGTTACTCCACGAAACTCGTGGCCCAACTGATGCGCGACCTCGGCAGCATCCCTGGCCCGCAGAACGCTTTTCTGCTCCACCTCGGTCTGCAGACACTCCATCTGCGTATGGCCCAGCACTGCAAGAACGCCCAGAAGGTGGCTGAATTCCTGCACGACAACGAGAAGGTGGCATGGGTTCACTACTGCGGACTGCCTACTGACAAGAACTACGCCCTCGGACAGAAATACCTGCCCAATGGCTCCTGCGGTGTGATTGCCTTCGGGCTGAAAGGCACCCGCGAGACTGCCATCAAGTGGATGGACTCCTTGGAGATGATTAATATCGTGACCCACGTGGCCGATGCACGCACTTGTGTACTGCACCCCGCCTCGCACACCCACCGTCAGTTGAGCGACGAACAACTGCGCGAAGCCGGTGTTGCTCCCGACCTGATCCGTCTCTCCGTCGGTATCGAGGATGTGGAGGATATTCTCGATGATATCAAGCAAGCATTAGCCAAGATTTAACAAATCGTAACTTTATTAGAAAAATATTCGGTACTTTCCTTGGAAGGTACCGATATTTTTTCTATATTTGCACCATCAAAGTAACAAAATGCAATCTTAGAACAGTAAATTAAAAACCAAGAAGACTATGGAAGTTGAAAAAATCATGCAAGCCTTGGAGCAGAAGCATCCTGGCGAACTGGAGTACTTACAGGCAGTAAGAGAGGTGTTGGAAAGCATTAAAGATGTGTACAACCAGCATCCCGAGTTCGAAAAGGCAAAGATCATAGAGCGCATCGTGGAGCCGGAACGCATCACGACTTTCCGCGTGCCCTGGGTTGACGACAAGGGCGAGGTACAGGTGAACATCGGTTACCGCGTACAGTTCAATAGCGCCATCGGCCCGTACAAGGGCGGACTGCGCTTCCACCCGTCGGTGAACCTGAGCATCCTGAAGTTTCTCGGCTTCGAACAGACCTTCAAGAATGCCCTCACCACCCTGCCGATGGGCGGTGGCAAAGGAGGCTCGGACTTCTCGATCCGCGGCAAGAGCGACAATGAGGTGATGAAATTCTGTCAGGCCTTCATGTGCGAACTCTATAAGGTGATTGGGCCAGATATGGACGTGCCTGCCGGTGACATCGGCGTGGGAGCCCGCGAGATCGGCTACCTGTTCGGCTACTACAAGAAACTGACGAGCCAGTTCCACGGTGCCACCCTGACGGGTAAAGGCATGGAATGGGGCGGCTCCATCCTCCGTCCGGAGGCTACAGGCTATGGTGCCCTCTATTTCGTACACCACATGATGGAAACCCACGGACTCGACATCAAGGGTAAGACCGTCGCCCTCTCCGGTTTCGGCAATGTGGCCTGGGGTGCTGCCAAAAAGGCTACCGAACTCGGTGCGAAGGTCATCACCATCAGTGGCCCGGATGGCTATATCTACGACCCAGAAGGCCTCGATGCTGAGAAGATTGAGTATCTGCTGGAACTCCGCGCCAGCGGCAACGATGTCTGTCAGCCCTACGAAGAAGAGTTCCCCGGCTCGAAGTTCTTCGCTGGCAAGAAACCCTGGGAGCAAAAGGCCGATATCTATCTACCTTGTGCCACCCAGAACGAACTGAACGGCGAGGATGCTGACAAGATACTGGCACAGAAACCGCTCTGCGTGGCTGAGGTGTCGAATATGGGCTGCACCGCCGAGGCTGTGAACAAGTTCATCGCCGCAGGTCAGTTGTTTGCTCCTGGCAAGGCTGTGAATGCCGGTGGCGTGGCTACCTCCGGTCTGGAGATGACACAGAACTCGATGCGTATGTCGTGGACAGCCGAGGAGGTAGACCAGCGTCTGCACCAGATCATGTCGGGTATCCACGAGCAATGCGTGAAGTACGGCAAGGAGCCCAGTGGTTACATCAACTACGTGAAGGGTGCCAACGTGGCCGGTTTCATGAAGGTTGCCAAGGCCATGCTGGCACAAGGAATAGTATAAAAAAGGTACGGGAAATGAGGAATGTTGATTACTTGATATGCAGGAACCTGTCACTGATGCTGTCGCTCAGGAAGGTGTGCATGGTAATCATCATTTCTCATTTCTCATTTCTCATGCCTCATTCCTCTGCGCAAACGCAGAAAGGAAAGGCTTCGTACTATGCCCTGAAGTTCACGGGGCGCAAGACCGCCAGCGGAGAACGGATGCACCACGACAGTCTGACGTGTGCCCACAGGACCTACCCTTTCGGCACCCAACTCAAGGTGACCAATCCCGCTAATGGCAAAAGCGTCATCGTACGCGTCACAGACCGCGGTCCATACGTCAAGGGGCGCATCATCGACCTGTCAGCCCGTGCTGCCCGTGAGATTGGCATCATCGCCCAAGGCATCGCGCCAGTCATCGTAGAACGGTATCATCCCGCCATCGTTCCCTTTATGCCCGACGACATAGAATTGCCCGACTTTGAGATTGGCACCAACGAGGGGGCAGACTCCAAACCGATCTGGGTGGCACTGAAGGAAGACAGTGACAGAAAGTTACGAGAACAAAAAGCCCGTGAGGAAGAGGCACTCAGGAAGAAAGCCCAGACTGCGACGGAACAGAAGCCCGCCACAGAGACAGTCACGCCCGTAGAGGCACCCAAAGCCCCGGCAACCAATCAGTCGTCGAGACAAAAGGGAGAAGATGCACTACTGGAGGACATCAACAACAGTCCAAACAAGTCGAAGGCATACCTGAAACGGCAAGGGAAATGAAAAAGGAGGGGGAACCCTCCTTCTTTCATTATTTCTTTCTCGTCTGGATTGTGAATTGCCTGCTTTGCGAGGCGATTTCCTTGTTCGCCTGTAACACCCCGATCTTTATCACGGCCTCACCGTCTTTCAGACTACTGTCGGCCTTGACAGATGCCGTATAACGGACACCCTTGCCTGGTGGGATGCTCTCAATGAGGATATTCTCCGAGATATGGATATGTTTGTTTCCCGTAATCTCTGCGACGGAAGGCTGAACACCATAGACGGGCTTCGAAGAATTGTTGTAAATCTCAAAGACCACACGGGCTTCCTCACCACGCATTAACATACCATCGCGGCTGGCATCGAGCAGACGGGCATTGCGGATCTCCAAAGCAGCAGGAGCAGTTACGCCACTATTTGACGATTCACTGAAATCCTCACCGAAGCCAAAGAGTCGGTCGTCGCCACCATTGTTCGCATCAAAGCCACTATCCTCACTATAAGCATAGTCGTCTGTCTGACGCGGCGAAACAGTGCGCTGTCTATTACGCTGACGGGCCGCCTTGTAATCCTCGTACTTCTGCTGCTCCGCATCATCGGCAGCCTGACCGATGGCTGCACCGACGATGGCACCACCGGCCATACCGATCAGAGAACCGACATCACTACCACGATGCCCACCGGATATACCACCGATGGCAGAGCCGATCATCGAGCCAAACCAGCCGCCAGTGACAGCACCCTGACCCGTATAGGTACCACAACTGCTCAGCAGCACCATCGCACTCACCAATAAGAACAGAACTTTCTTCATAATCGTCACGTTTTTAATTGTTGAACGCTGCAAAGGTAAGCATAAATTTATAACCGACAAAGGGGAAAACCCGAAATGTATATAGGGGAAACCCTAAAAAAGCCCGCATCGTGTTGTGCGATGCGGGCCTTGATATAGGGATTCAGTAGAATCTTATTCAGCCTTTGCTTCTTCGGCGGGAGCCTCTTCTGCAGCAGGAGCAGCCTCAGCAGCGGGAGCCTCAGCAGCGGGAGCAGACTCAGTCTTGGCAGCACCACCACGACGGCTACGACGGGTCTTCTTCTTGCCTGCGTCCTTAGCCATATCGGGATCGAAGTCTACGAGTTCGATGAAGCATACCTGGGCTGCGTC
>JAFWTK010000203.1 GCA_017518935.1 Prevotella sp. | reverse complement strand
TTCCGTCTTTTAGGAACAACTTGGCATGAAGCCATCCCTTGACTTCTTTTTGTTGCGCAAAAGCAACAGTATCACCAAGCATGGAGAATAACAAAAGAAGAGTAAATACTAAAGGTTTCATTTCTTTATCCATAATGAATTTATTTAATCTGTCCAAACTTTGGGGTTCACTTCAGAACCGACCCCGTGATCACGACCCCGTGATCATAACGTGATCCGCCTGAACCCATGATTCCCCTCTGATCACTGTCATGGATCAAAAATCTGCCCCCAATCCTCCTCGAATCTTTAATCAAAGGAATCAAGAAATATACCATTTATTATCACATTATTAGGAGAAATATATAATTTCAAGGTGTCAATATTATCGTAGATATTCATTTCTTGTATTTCGATAACGTCACTACAATTTGTCAATGGACGAAAAGACAAGCGAATGAATTGCTTCCCATTAAGATTGTCATACTCTGTCATTTTTATCCACCTCCGATTTTGTGCATAGTCAATAATAAATGGTAAATCTTTACCGCTTTGTGATATTTTGAAATCCCCTTGGCTTATTTGACCTTTTGATATCATTGTTTGAAATATACTTATTTTATTTAACTTGTTGCCTTTAGAACGACATCCCACCTTTATCCATATAGAATCATTTACATTAAATGATGTATTACAATGAATGCTTTCATTAGATATTTCGTTGAGGCAAGGCCAAACGTCACAGGACTGAAAAAACAAAAGCAAGAAAAAACTAAAAACAATTTTCATATTAATATGGAGTTAAGTTCTTGTTTTTTTCCAAATCTCCATCTATCCTTTTATCAAAGTCATTATCATCTATTCCTTGAAATAACATTTTAGAAATCAATATGCCATACATTCCAGACCAACCTCCATACTGAGCATTCAATTGGTCTTTAACATGTCCTAATTCATGATTTAAAAGATATTCATTATCAGAATCCGTTACGTACATTTGCTCTCCCAAAGTTATTCCACCTCCATGCTTATATATATTCATAAATATATTTGACAATCCACCAGTTCGATAAGAACCTTTAACACCATATTGGGGGTTAGGTTTAAATGGAGCACCAAAGATTAGATTATTCATAAGTGTTTTCACACCACCAGAGATAGCCCCACCTATGGCATCCTGATATATATAACGGGCATCCTTATGAATTATTGCATCAATACCACCTCTAACAACTCCTGTTGCTGCACCGCGAACCGTGTTAAATCCAGTTTCTGCCAATGTATTAACTAATGGTTTGGCGTTAAGTGCTTTGTATTTGGGAAGAATAGAGCCCATTGAAGCACCTGCAACGATTCCGAGGATGTCACTTAGTTCTGTTCTTTGTCCGAATATAGCATTAGTAATAAGGGTGTTTGTTGTCTGGCTTAGGATATTATAGCCTAACGAATTCCCTGCTTGGGTAACACCCAGGGCACTTCCTACTAAACCTGATGCACCTCCCAATGCACCTCCTAATGCTCCCATACCGACGGAACGCCAAAATCCAGAACCACTCCAAGTCATAGGTGTAAAGGCTACCATAGCAGCATAAGTCGCTGCTGAGAAAGCAGCACCAATTGCTGCACCAACCAATATTGGAACAAACCATAGTTTTCCATCTTTATCCACAAATACAAGCGGATTATTCATACAATATGAATACCTGTTGAAACTCTGCGAGTGTTCAGGTGCCTGAATGTACGGGTCTGGCGAGAGAAATCTGCCGAGCAACGGGTCATAGAGCCGGGCGTTCATGTTGATGAGGCCGAGGCCTGTCAGGTGTTCGTGTCCGCAATAACCGCGACCCAAGAATGGTTCTGGTTCGTTTGCCTGTGTATAGAGCGAGTGGTTGGAAGGATTACGCAGTCGTCCCCAGGCATCATAACTGAGTTTATGTTGCTCGTTTGTCTTTTGGACATTTGTGATGCTTCCAAGATGGTCTCTGATAATGTTATAATAAGTCTTAGAGCCACCATTCTTGATTACCACCATCGGTGAATCGTAGTAGCCACCGAGCAGATACAGTTTTTCTTTGGTAGAAGAGGGCTTGACATCCAGTTCATAGCACCCCCCGAGATAATAGCGGGTAAGAGTTGTACTGTCGTTGTCCTGCATCTCCATCTTCACGCGGTCATAGTTACTGTTATAGGTGAAGTTGGCCGTGTAGCCGTTGCCCGTTATCGTGCTTGGGCGATCGAATGAAGTATAAGATACGTCCTGTGTGCCAACTGATATGGGGTTGTTGAGCGTCACCTCAGAAACGGCGTAAGGCTTGCCTGTAGTATTGTAGGTGAAGGTGCCTATGTCGCCTTTTGTTGCGATATTGCCATTATTGTCGTACGTCACAGCCGTGCCGCCATAGTTGGTCAGGCGGTTCAGGTTGTCGTATGTGTAGTTCTCCGTCAGTCCGTTGATGGCATTATACCGGCTCGTGAGGTTGCCCGTAGCGGCATTGAAACTGTAAGTCAGGTTTTGGAGAGTCTGACTTCCATGCACTACACTCCTTGACGTTGGCAGACCTGATACCGTAAATCCATAGTTGCGTGTTCTACCCGAGGTGCTGACACTTGAGGTGTGTCCATAGTTGTCCTCACTGTTTAACTCGAAGATAGTCGTCCCGGTAGTTTTCACAGATGTCAGATACCCGTTGGTGTAGAAGTAGCGCTCCGTAGCCAGTATGCCGTTTTGCGAAGTATATTTGATGGTACTCACGTCGCCGTTGCTGTAAGTGTAGTCTTTCTGCAGCCATATGTCATCTACGGCATTCTCCCTGACCGACGACAGTCGCCCGTATGTGTCATAGGCGTATGTTGCTGAGGTGCCGTTGCTGCTTGTCTCTGCTGTAATCCTATTCAGGTTATTGTTATAAGTGTAGTCCGTGAAGAACTCTGGCATCGTCTTTCTGGACAACCTTCTGTAGGTATCATATTGATATGATGTCTCTTGATTTCTGGCATTCTTTTCTTTCAGCAGATAGCCCTCTGTACTGTGGTATGTGTAGGTGGTCGTGCCATGACTCGGATCTGCGATGGCTGTCCTGCGTCCATAGGCATCGTATGTGATGGTTGTGGATATACTACCGGAACTGGCAGGAGCAGAAATTTCTGTCGGATTGCCAGCGCCATTGAGGGTGTAGGTGACGGTGCCTGCTGGATCGGTCACAGACACGATTCCGCCCGAGGCATCGGTTGTTGTCGTTGTCGACATCGTCCCGTCACTGACAATGGTAGAGAGGTTGTTATAAGTTATGTTGGTGGTCTTGCCTGCTTCTAACTTTGTCACCAGACGATTATATTCGTCGTAGGTGTATTGCTTGAAAATCGGAGTTGTGTTCCTGTATGGGTACGACTCTTGGGTCAGATTGCCATAGGCATCATAAGTCTTGACCACTCTTATGATGTTGCCGTCGAATCGCGTCTGTGAGATATCCACCTCCTGGTTCATGGCATTAAAGGTCGTGGCTACCGTTGGGATGTTAGTTCCTGTCTTTGTGATGGCATAGATGCCGCTTCCGCTCGAAACCCATCCGAGAGTGGTGTTCCGTTCCGTCCCGTCAGGCAGTTCTTCCTTGATGAGCCTTCCAAATGCATCGTAGGTGTATGTCGTCTCTCCAATATAGGAATTGGTCTTCTGTACCGTCCCGTCTGTGTTATAGGTATAGGTCTTCCAGATTCCGATAGGGTCGGTTTCCCTGGTCATCCTGTTACCCGTAGTCCACTGGTATGTCGTGGTTTGGGCTGTTGTCGAGGTATAGGGCTTGATGCCTTTCGAGGTTACGTTGCCATTGCTGTCATAGGCCAGCGTTGTCGTTTTGACCTTATTTCCGTTCACCTTATTAATAATAGTAAGTGGCTGGTCATTATCATTATATGATGTGATGCTTGTCTTTTCAGAGTGCTGGTTGGAGCCTCTGGTGGTCGTGGTGGTTGCAGATGCCAGCCTTCCTAAATGATATTTGCTGTTTATGTTGTTGAAATTATTGTATGTATAGGCCTTATTGACCGTGATATTTCCCGGCAGGGTCGTATTCTCCGTCAGCACCTGCCCGTAGGTGTCGTATGTATATGCAGTCGTGGCAGTGATGTGTTTCAACTTGTCATACTCCGTTCTGGAGATTACAAGGGCCTTCAGCCGCTTGTAGGCGTCAACCATTACTGTGTCCGTGTAGGTTACTGTGGCTGTCGGCGTGTCGGTTTTCTTCAGGATACTATGGTTCAATGGTTCATATGTGATTATCGACGACTGATTCCTCTTATTGATGGTAGTCACCTTCTCAAATCCGCAGAAGCCCAACCCCTGCCGGTTGGCTATCGCATTGTAATACTGGTATTGATTTTTTGCTCCACCATTTGCAAATACTTCATCCCCAGCCACCACTGGGATAGCCTCAAACAGATTACAATAAGGGTATTCTGCATAGCCTGTTGTGACATTTGAATATATATCCAGATTGCTGTTTGACAGAGTGTAATAGTAATTCTTCTCAACTATGCCTAAACTATTGGCAACTCCTGTCAGAGCATGGTCTGTCCTGCGGTTTGTCTTATATGTGTATAACCTTGCGCTGGTTCCGTACAGGCTTATAAATTGCGTAAAGAGTGAGGAAGAATATAGGCTGACGGGAGCGACGAAGGCATTGGCATGGGCAAGCGGCTGGGTATAACCCAGTGTCAGTCCGTTGTTCTTCACCATATAGCCCTTGAAGTTATTGTCCGTCACCTCCACGAGATCGGTGATGCCGTCTCCGTCGATGTCCTGACTTAGGAAATCGGATGTGGTGTTCTGCGTGTTCGGTCCCCCATCCGTCAACTGCACAGCATAAGTACCGTCACCTTTGGAGAAGTAAAATACCCATGTGGAGTTTCCGGAAGAATTTCTGGGGCTTGAGACAATAAAGTCCGCCAACCCGTCGCCGTTGTAGTCGCCCACGGAAATGCTCCTATTGACCAACCCTGACCTGTTTAGTCCTGTATAGGTGGCTACCTTCTGGGCAGACCACGTGCTGCCAGTTTGACTGAACTCGTAGATGTCTATTCCCAACGCATTAATATGGCAAAGGTCTGTCTTACCATCCCCATTGTAGTCAATGGCAAATAGTTTGTCGGAATTGTTTTCAGCCGTCTGGGCATCTTGTTGTTCGTTTCCTATAAAACTAACTTGGAAACAAAGCAGGTTATTGGTATATAAGGTTGTATTATTGTTAAGGTCATAGATATAGCATGTTGACGGGTTGTTTGTCTCGCCAAATGGATTGTCTGCTGATACGGCCATGACCTCCATCTTTCCATCCCCATTGAAATCACCGGTATAAAAAAATTTGGGATTGATTGACTTATTCCCGTCATTGTCGGTATGTACCGTAGAATAGTAGAAATTTCTTGTGTCGTATCTTTGGAATACTCCTGATGCAGAATTTAGGAATACGGTAAAAGATAATAAGTCATAGTTGCCACTGACCACATTGTTTACCTTGATGATACTTTCCTGTTGGTCGCCGTCGAGGGCCGCCGTCACAATGGTTATGAAGCCGTTTCCTAATAGTTTGAAATTTGTCAAATTAACAATAAGGCTTGGGTCAAGCCTTGTATAAATTAATGCCGTATCATTACTATTGTATGTGTTGTAGTAATAATTTTGCGAATGATTTAAAAAACCTGCATCGCGAGTGATATGGTAATAAGGGGTTTGGTTTGGATAGACGATCAGTCCGTCGTTACCGTTCAGATAGTCAAAACGCCCCCTGGTCACATTTAAGGCTGAACGACTGTTGTATGTATATCCAGAAAAGACATTCGCTGTGTCTATAAAGTAGCCTTGAAGGGCACTGTTATCTCCATAGTAGAACTTCAGAGGGTTCAGCGAACTGCCATTGGCCGAGTAGTCTATCTTTTCAAGAAGGGATGTACTGGCATCCGTGATGTATGACAGCGTATAGGTTCCTATTTCACGGTTGCTCCTATTACAGGTAATTGTCTTCAGAAGATATTTGCTGTCAAGAAACAGTCCACCACGGTATCCTTGTACATAGTCGGCTCTTGTCTGGTCGTAGGTGAAAGAGATACTTGCACTATAGTTTTCATATCTGATGGATGAGATGTTATAGGTATTACTGTATGAGATGTAATTGTAAGTGATGCTTCTTCCACGTTCATCGGTCAGGCTGGTGATAGGATATTCGAGCCTGTTTTCAGTATTGGTTGTCATTCCGAATATGGCTGTGTATCCATTCGGATAATACACATTGAAGTACCTGATCACATCGCCATCAACTGTAGCGACGGCCTTGATTTTGCCCTGTTCCGTTTCGTATTCGTTGCCGGAAATATGGACAAGGCGGACACCGTTCAGATAGAACACGTCATTGGCATTCATCTTCATGCCCTCGGTCTTGCCGTCAAAGTATATGGATTTGTTGGCCCTAACAATGCTTTGTAGGCCTCCTATGCTCCAACCTTTTCCGTAGCCGCTGTTTCCTGCCTGACTATTATAAGTCAGGGATATTTCTGGACAGAACACGCCGTCAAACTTATAGGCCTTGATGGGCACCGTATAGGTCTTGGCTCCAGTAGGGGATACGCCAGACATTATCTCAATCTCTCCGACGGCCTTGGAAGTGCTGATGGAGACAGAATCAGGGACATAACTATTGGAATAACTAAACACTTTCTGCTGTCTCTGCGTTGGTACTACCACCTTCGCCGTATCGGGAATTTCTACTATCTGTATCTTGGGGAGTTGGGCACGATAGATAGAGTCGTAGTAGGCATGGATTTCCTCATTGGACATATTGTCCAGTGAGTCTTGAGATATCTTATTGACACTATCATCAAAGGATTGGTTGTCCTGGGCATAGGAATTATGCGAACTGATTGCCAGGAGCATCAGCATGGATGCAAGCCATATTACTTTTTTCATAACACTTGGGGTTGCCGGTTGTTTTTTATCGGAGTTCTGTTTCTTCCTGACGTCTTATCATATTTCCTGAAGCATCATAATCCAGGCGTATGCGGTGGATGCATTCCTCGTAAATGTTCAGCGTGCCTCCCAGATTCACCGTAAAGCCCCCTGTTATCAGGACACTTTCCGGGGCAGAGAGTCGCAGGCGTCCTGTCGATGTCACATTGACATTATTGACAGTCAGGTTCGAGCGGCCTTGGACAAAAACGCTGTCAGTGACGGTATGGTTTGTATATGTGTCAACGCTGTCGACGGGCGCTACGGCCATAATCCTTGAGGCCGACAGCAACATAATTGCCAAAGCAATATACTTTTTCATTTTCATATTCATATTAGATCGTTTACTTTGAAATAATCATCTTCTTGGTATCAATCTCCTGTCCGTTGACAACCAAAGAATAGAGGAACATGCCCTCGCCGAGTTCGTAGCCACCGACGGAAACGCTCTCTATTCCCGATGAAACGGGCATTTTCTTGATGGTCTTGCCCGTCATGTCGAAGATGCAGATGGCGGCATTCTGTACGTCGTCGGCCAACGAGAAGCGGATGACGGTCTGTTCTTTGAAGGGGTTCGGCGTATTCTGATAGAGTCTGTTCTGGGTTAGGGGAGAGGCTTTCTTGTTTGTTGCTGAGCGGGTTTTCTTGGCTGCCCCTTCTGATACCTGACCTTCCAAAACTTCAATCTTTGCGTTCAGTTCGTTGATGCTCTGTACCAAGAGGGGTATCATCTCCATATAATTGATGACCTTGCTGCCGTCCTCCTTAATGTACACGAGATCGGGGAACGATTCTTCCAGCCGGTCTGCATCAAGGGCATAATGGGTCTTCCCATAATACTGCTCGTCCAAGATGTCCGGTTCGGGTTCCTTGCCTCTTTGGAGTGTGTCAATGTCGAGGTCGTCATAGATCGTCTCGGTGATTTCTGGTATTTCGGGACGTTCCTTTTGATAGGTTGTGATGTTGAGGCCCGACAGACTGCTGGTGATGGAAGCAGACCTTAAAGACGGTCCATTCGCAGATGAACTGGCCGACTCTCCAAGCAGCGTTCCCGGAAGGAGGTTGTTGGCAGTAACATTACCAACCACCTTTACATTGCCATGAAAGAAGCCCGCATAAGTACCTGGTGTGAAGTAATAGGCTAAGCCATCATTTACGGCACCATAAATGGCTGCACCATAAGTAAAATTGCTGATATCACCCAATAAACCTATCGCCTTCGTTGCTGAACCAGCACTCCCCTTTACTCCGATGCTGGTTGTAGCGTATTCTGCATGGCCTCTAAGACCATAATTAATGCCAGAATTAATGCCAGGGCCAGTTGCTGATGCCCTCAAATAAAGACCATTCTTTCCATTGGCGAGACAATACATATAGTAAGTAGAATCTCCTGTACAGTTGATGGAAATCGGTGACAATGCCGTATTGTTGGTCTGGATAGCAATCTTGCCATTGCTCTGTACCTTAAATGCCGTATTCTGCGCATTGGCAGAGAGTGCCACTACACATAGACTGATTAATAATAGACTTTTTTTCATAATTATGGGTTTTAAAATTATTCGGCGGCAAAGATAGAAAGAAAAAAATGTATAAGCAAGTCTTTTGTGTTTCAAATAAATATGAGTAAACGTGTTGAAAATCAAAAGCATATATTCTGCTTCCAGTCGTTTTTTTGCGTATACGAAACGTTCGGGTCGAATAATCTTTGGCACTTAAAGCCTTAAAAAATACAAATTACTTTTGCTGGTTACGATAGTTTTCGTATTTTTGCAATCGTAATCATGCAGCCCTCTCGCAGGGAGGCTGATGATAGAGCATATAGTAAGGATATTATCCCCTCTCAAAAGATTCGGAAAATATTGTCAGGGATAATGGACATACAAATGCTCACGTATTGATATGTGGTTTTACAACTATCATATCGGGCGTGAACTTTTGTCCATTATTTGACAAGGGCTGGTCCGAATCTCCCTGAGAGGATAATGGCGGAAGTAAACGCCTTTTTCTTTTCTGTTTGTTCGGTGGGAGATTCACATAAATACAAATAGAGATGGATACAAAAACGCTTGGCGAAAGACTGAGGCTGATTAGGAAGCACTTTGGAATCAGTCAGCAGCAACTGGCAAAGGTCACGAACCTGACACAACCGGCCATCTCCCGGCTGGAAAATGGCGAAGAGGTCTATGCCTCGGCCTTATTGGCTGTGCTTGGCTTCTATCGCGGAAAAGTGAATTTTGACCGTCTCTTTGACCCAGACTTGGATACAAGTGACAAATCCCAGTTATATTGCAGCAGTCAGGAACTTCGTCAAAGGTTTGACCACCAGTTGGCCGTTATTGCCCATGACCTTGAAGAGCGTCTGGAGCAGATTACGGGTCTGAGAGATCAGATATAAGAGGCCTTTATTCTATTGGCTTTGTCCTGCTTCTGAGGGAGCGCAATCCCTCTTTCGAGATTCCCAGAATACGCATGACTTCCTTATCGTCTTTGAATATCTCTTTAAGTATCAAGTAGAACATATTGTGGGCATTCAGTTTTGCGGCTCTTTTCACCTTTCTCAGCCGGTTGTAAGTCCGATAGTTGATGGCCCCGTAATAATTATTGAACAGGGCCTGATCCTTACTGGTCCATTTGCTGGTGGTCTCTCCATTCTGGATACGATCATAAAGCATCCGTCCCTTTTTCAGTTTCGGTGACTCGTCATCCAGCAGTTTTTTGATGTCCTTATTGAGATTATCTATGGCAATTTCTGCATCCTTGGCTTCTTCTTCCAGTTTGCTTATTCTCTGACTGTCTTTTTCCTTATGGCTTTCCAGATCTTTAATCTGTGTCAGGATTTTCTCCTTGTTGGTTTTCAGTTCTTCAATCTCAGTGGTATAGGTATAGAGTTGCATCTGGTGCTCTCGTTCCAGGGCCTCTTCTTTCTTCCTCCGCATATAAATGTAGAAGGCTAGGATTCCCACAATGACGGCAAGTACCATAAGTATCCTTTGGGCATCTATCAGTTTCTTGTCAGCCTCGTGCATGGCCACCTCGTGGTCGAAGCGCAGTTGCAGATCCTTGATGGTGTCGTTCCTTAGTACGGTAATGATACTGTCTTTGATGGCAATGACCTCATCTACGTACTTGCTTGTTTCATCTATTTTCCCACGCTCAAGGTCATAGGACAAAATACTATGGATGAGATTGTCTTTCTCGTATCTGATGCCTCCACTTGTTGTAAGGGCTTGTTTCCAGAGGCTGTATGCTTTTTCCTTGTTACCTTCGGCATAATAAACATCCGCTAAATGTTCTAGAGTTCCTGGATGTTTGCTATATGTTAATGCCTTTTCGAAATACTCTTTAGCTTTCTTCAAATCATTATCTTTATATAGAAGGCCAATGTTTGTAAGAAATGTTGTTTTATCTGTGTCTTTTACATAATTGATGAAGGGCATGGTCTTTTCAATATAATAATATGCACTGTCGTATTGGTCTATATATGCGAAAACGAAACCTATCTTATTGTATGAATATGCTATCCAGTCTTGTTTTTGAATTTTCTGGGCTAAAGATAAGGCTTTCTTTGCATATTGGAGTTGTAGAAGATCATTATCGCACAGGCCGTTAAGGCAAGATAGATTCTCTTCAATCTTAAATTGTAGGCGGGTGTCGTTGGTGTTTATTGCTAGGTGTTCTGCTTTTTTCCCATATATAATGGCCTGTGGATAATCCTGAATTGTCCTTGATCTGTATGACTTGTAGTAATATGCATCAGCAAGTTTGTGGTTATTCCCCACCTTATTATAATATGTAATAGCCAAGTCAAGCAGCGAGTCTGATGACAGCGGCTGATTGATAAGATAACCTAACTGTGTAGTCAACAGATAGTAATGTGCCTGTTCTTCATCTGTCTTGGATACTTCTGCGACTTTCTTTAGGATAACACTGGCTGAATCATATTGTTCCCTGACTATCAAAGAATCAATCAGATTAAGCCTTTCCGATACTTGAAGACCATTACAAGCAATTAGCAGGAATAGGAGGCCGGACAATAGTATAATTTTTCTCTTCATAACGCTGCAAAGTTAGGCATTTTTGTTGAAAAAGCAAAATAAAAAGCCCTCTTTGTTGTCTTTTATCAGGAATTCTATCGATTTTCTGTATAACACTGCGTTTCGCATAGGAAAATTCTGAATGGCATGGGGGCGTAACTTGTTTAAAATCAAGTGTATAAGTTTGAAATAATTGAAACGCTATTATCGCACCATTTATACAGATTCTGTATATATTTGCAGCGTTTTTTTAAAACTCAAACAAAATGAAAAAATTAGTATTAGTATTGTTAGCGGGGCTGTTATTGACCCCATCAGTGATTTTTGCAGAGAAGTACAACAGTAAAAAAGTCCTTCTTGCAAGTACTCCTGTTAGAACACCGTCAGAGTATTTCTTCAATCTGTATTTGGATGAGAACACTGGCGACTTAGAAATTTCCCCGAATGATGCCATTACGGGTCTGAACATCACAATCACGGACAATAGTGTGACTTATTTAAACACTACTGTTTCGCTGGGTATTGGTCAGAGTTACACAGATTGTATTGATTATCTCCCCGTGGGGACGTACATCCTGACCTTGTCAACTGTTGACGGCGTGATCGAACAGTACGAGATCACCGTCGAGGACGACTAAGGACGGTCTGCCCCCACAGCCTCACTGAGAGGCAGCGCTTCCAGTGCCACCCCGTCGGCGGGTGGCACTGACTTTACCCTAACTTCAAATTTAACACTATGACAACCCTCGATGATATCCTAAACGCGATAGACGGAGTGACGGTTATGCTGAACGACCTTCGCTCCGAGGAAAGAAAACGGTTCAGCAACATCTGTGAGAGACAACGCGACATCTACCGTTTCCTGGGCATCCCCGACACGGACGACGGGACACGGCAACAGCCTGTCAACCATATCTTCAAGCGGTTTCACAACGGACGGCCCATCGATTTCCTGCGACTGCGGGATATGCTGGCCACCCGCTTCGTCAGTCAGGTACGTTATGCCTACGAGTGGTTCTCGCTGTGGAAGGTGTTCTATGAACTGAGGCTATTGGAGCACACAACTCTCACCGACTTTGCACGGCAGATGTTTGTCTGGTATCCCGATGCCCCGAAGATGTGTACCGCCGACAGCCTCGGCGACTACCGTAGCGGTTATCTGGGAGAGACACCCTCGACGCTGTGGGACGAGCAGGCCTACCGCGACAATATCAGGGGCAATCAGAGTCGTTCCGCCTTCAGCCGCATCAGTCTCTGGAACCAGGAACTGCGGGAAATCCTGAGACTATCC
>JAFWTK010000202.1 GCA_017518935.1 Prevotella sp. | reverse complement strand
GGTGCGGTGGTGCGGTGATTGCCTTTTTTGCCTTATTTTTCTTTTTTTTCGCTCCAAAATGGTACAACTTTCCAAAATTATTTGTATCTTTGCAATCAAGTACTGGCTAATCGTCATAACATGACGCTGCTACGGCAGAAGAAAAGAGCCTCAGAGGAGGTGCCGGTATGACTTTCGTGGGTAAAACAATAACGACAAGAGCAGTTATTAGAAAGATATAGAAACGTGACAAATTTCTAAAATCAAAATGAATTTCGATAATTGTGATTGTTCGCGCTTATAGCGTGGACGTCACTTATCATTCATTTGGGCAATGTCACGGCCTCTATATCTGGTAAGGAGCGGACACGCTTTTATCGTATATAGAGGTCTTGATGTTTCAAGCCCAAACGATTTCTTGTAAGTGCCTAGTCATTAGTTATAAGCGCATAGAATGCCAGAAAAAGAGACTGGTCCTTCCTGTATAGACATCAGGGAGGACGACCTGTCGGATATATCGCCCGAGGTGTTAGCAACACTTCTTCGCGACCATACCACAGGACGCAACATCTTCTGGGCAACTCATGACTATGAGGCGCTTGGAACGATGTACGATTACCATTCGGAGATACTGCCCGAGTTGATTACCGGTGAGCATGGAATGGTGATCAGGCCTCGCGTGCTGAAATCGAAGGAGAACCAGACGGATCGGGCCAAGGATATGGCAGAAGTATTTACCCCCTCATGGGTCTGCAATGCCCAGAACAATCTCGTAGATGAAGCGTGGTTTGGACGCAAGGATGTGTTCAATATAGAAGACTCCGAACATCACACTTGGAAAGCCACCACCGAAAGAATAATATTCCCTGATGGTAAGGACTGGAAAGACTATGTGCGTGCCACACGTATGGAGATGACCTGTGGCGAGGCACCTTATCTGGCCAGCCGCTATGATACCACCACAGGCGAGCCTATCCCATTGGAACAGCGGATAGGATTGCTCGACAGGAAACTGCGGGTGGTTTCTGAAAATACGGATACCTCTGGCGACTGGCTCGATTGGGCGCAGATTGCCTTTATGAATATCTATGGCTTTGAGTGGCAGGGCGACAACCTGCTGTTGGCCCGTGAGGCCCTGCTCTGGACATTCATAGAATACTATCAGGCCAAGTTTGGCAAGGCTCCATTGGTGAAAAGTATCAACTACATTGCCTACATCGTATCGTGGAATCTCTGGCAGATGGACGGACTGAAAGGTGTTGTGCCTGACTCTTGTAAGAACGGTGTGACAGAGAAAATCCAAACCCTCTTTGGCGAGGAAGAACAGATTGTCAACTGTCCTGGCTGTCAACAAGAAGACCTGCGCAGGCACAACGGTACTTACTGCCTGATTCGCGACTGGCCCAACAACAAGAAGAAAATCAGATTTATTGACCTCATCAAACGATAAAACCTATGGCTACATTTACCTCCTCACTGAAATCAAAACTGATTTATGTCTTCGCCATTAACGACGAACGACACAGTGACTGCTTGAAGATCGGAGAGACGACTATCGATGAAGACGACGGCACAGACCTCTTCAACAATGCGGAGTCACTACAAGCGGCAGCCCACAAGCGGATACGCCAGTATACCAAGACGGCAGGCATTGCCTATCAACTGCTGTATACGGAAATCAGCATCTTCGTTCGCAATGGCATGATTATGACCTTCAACGACAAGCAGGTACATAAGGTATTGGAACGTAGCGGCATCAGTCGCAAGGAATTCGAGGGTGTGGATGGTGCCGACGAATGGTACTGCTGTGATTTGGAGACGGTAAAGAAGGCCATCAGTGCCGTAAAGAAAGGTGAGACCAGTCTACATCCCTCAGAGATTTCCCAAGGACAGACACCTATCATCTTCCGTCCTGAACAGCAGGAAGCCATCGACAAGACACGTAAGCGTTTCAAAAAGGGCAACCAGATGCTCTGGAATGCCAAGATGCGTTTCGGTAAGACACTCTCTGCCTTGCAGGTGGTGAAGTAGAGGAGTTTGTGCGAACCCTCATATTGACACATCGCCCAGTGGTGGATAAAGGCTGGTTTGAGGACTTCGGTAAGATATTCTACGACAGAAAAGACTATCATTATGGATCCAAGGGAAATGGTGAGGAATTCCAGGTGTTGGAGAAGAAAGTGGCCACAGGCAGCAAGTACATCTATTTCGCATCCATGCAGGATCTTCGAGGCTCAGAGCAAGTAGGTGGTAAGTTTGACAAGAACAATGAACTGTTTTCTGCCTCATGGGACTTTGTAATAGTTGACGAGGCTCACGAAGGTACAAAGACAGAACTCGGACAGAATGTGTTGAAGGAACTGATTAAAGAGAACACCAAGGTACTGCAACTCTCTGGTACACCCTTCAACCTCTTCGACGACTTTGGCGAAGAGGATATCTTCACTTGGGACTATGTGATGGAGCAGAAAGCCAAACAGGCCTGGGCCACAGACAATCCATACGAGCCGAACCCATACGCCTCTCTGCCCTCCATCAATATCTACACCTACGACTTGGGCAGTCTGATGTCGGAATACGTAGAGGATGAGAAGGCCTTCAACTTCCGTGAATTCTTCCGAACCAAGGACGATGATACATTCATCCATGACAAGGATGTAGACCGTTTCCTCGACTTGCTCTGCAAGGAGGATAAGGACAGCCTTTATCCTTACTCCAACGACACGTTCCGTCGCATTTTCCGCCATACTCTTTGGGTGGTCCCAGGCATCAGGTCGGCACGTGCTTTGAGTGCGAAACTGAAAGCACATCCCACGTTCGGTATGTTCCAGGTTGTGAATGTGGCTGGCAATGGCGATGAGGATGAGGAGAATACTGAGGCATTGAAGATGGTAAACAATGCCATTGGCGAGAATCCGGACGAGACCTATACCATCACCCTCAGTTGTGGTCGCCTGACAACAGGTGTCAGCATCAAGCCTTGGACGGCTGTATTCATGATGGCAGGTACATTCAGTACCTCAGCAGCCCAGTATATGCAGACCATTTTCCGAGTACAGACTCCATTCACTTGCAAGGGTCGCATGAAGGAACAATGCTATGCCTTCGACTTTGCACCTGACCGCACTTTGAGAGTCTTGGCAGAGACAGCAAAAGTGAGTGCAAAGGTAGGCAAACAGAGTGAAGAAGACCGTATCATTCTTGGCGATTTCCTGAACTTCTGCCCAATCATCAGCATCGAGGGTTCACAGATGAAGCCCTACAATGTCAATAAGATGATGAGCCAGTTGAAGAAGGCGCAGATAGAAAAGGTGGTGCAATGTGGCTTTGAGGACGGTGCGCTTTACGATGATGAACTGCTGAAACTGACGGATGTAGAACTGAAAGATTTCGATGAGTTGAAGAAAACCATCGGAGCCACCAAGGCTATGGCGAAGACTGGTGATATCGATGTTAACAAACAGGGCTTTACCAATGAACAGTATGCAGAGAAAGAACGCTTGGAGAAAAAGCCCAAGAAAGAGCGTACACCAGAAGAGCAGGCAAGGCTTGACGAACTGAAAGCCATGAGTGATCAGCGTCGTAATGCCATCAGTATTCTTCGTGGCATATCCATCCGTATGCCTCTGCTCATCTATGGTGCAGAATTGAAAAATGAGGAAGAAGAAATCACCATCAATAACTTTGCCTCGCTGATAGATGACCAGTCGTGGGGAGAATTTATGCCAAAGGGCGTGGATAAGGAGCGCTTCGAAAAGTTCAAGAAATACTATGAGCCGGATGTGTTCCGTGAGGCAGGCAAACGCATCCGTGAAATGGCTCGTGCAGCGGATAAGTTCACGATAGAGGAACGTATCGAGCGTATCGCCAGTATCTTCAATACTTTCCGTAATCCGGATAAGGAAACGGTGCTGACTCCTTGGCGAGTGGTGAATATGCACATGAGTGACTGCTTGGGAGGTTGGTGTTTCTATGATGAAGAATTCAAGCAGATGCTCTCTGTTCCTCGTTATGTAGATCAGGGCCAAGTTACAAAAGATGTGTTCCGCTCAGATAGTCATATCTTAGAGATCAATTCCAAGAGTGGCCTCTATCCGCTTTATGTGGCCTATAATATATATAGGTGTCGTGTGGAGGAAGCTAAGAAGAAATATGGCGAAGTGGGAATAGGCTTTGCCAAGAAACTATGGGATACCACCATTGAGGAAAACATCCTCGTGGTATGTAAGACCCCAATGGCTCGTAGCATCACCAAACGTACGCTTGCCGGTTTCCGCAATACAAAGGTTAATGCTCAATACTACAAAGATTTAATAAAGAACATCTCAGAATGCCCAGAGGCTGTTGTCAACACCTTCCGTGATGGCAAGCACTTCTGGAAAATCAACGATAATACGAATATGAAATTAGACGCAATAGTAAGCAATCCACCGTATCAAGTAATGGATGGAGGAAATGGTGCGAGTGCCACTCCTGTATACAATCTTTTCGTAGATATTTCAATAAAGATGGCTCCAAATTATCTTTCTATGATTATGCCGTCTCGATGGTTATCAGGTGGAAGAGGTCTTGATTCATTTAGAGAAACAATGCTTCACGATGACAGAATAAGTATTTTACATGATTTTCATGACGCAAGCGATTGTTTTCCAAATGTCGAAATTAAAGGAGGAATATGCTATTTCCTTTGGGATAAGTACCATCACAATGAATGTTTGGTTGCTGCTCACCGTAACGGAAATATACATCAAACAAGACGACCACTTCTTGAAGATGGCGTAGAAACTTTTATTAGAAGCGATGAACAAATATCTATTTTATACAAAGTCAAGGATAAAAATGAGACACCTTTCTCTCTTTGGCTAAATGCAGGTCGTTATTATGGCTTTCATACGAAAGTAGAATGGGATGACGATTTAAATGGTCGCATTCAAACTGCTGACGGAACAGACTTCATTCCTGTGTTGTCTCGTCCTGTAAGGGGAGATGAGGTAAAGGTGTATATTCATGGAGGTATGTGTTGGATAGAACGTACAAATGTTCCAAAGAATGCAGATTCAATAGATGGTTATAAAGTCCTTCTTCCTCGTTCAGGCAATCCAGGCTCTATTATTATTGGTAAGCCTAAAATAAGCGAACCTGGTTCATGTAGTTCCAACACATACGTTGTTGCTCTTAATCCAGAAAGGAAAATGTCAGAAAAAGAAGCGAAGAATATGCTTGACTACATGAAGACGAAATTTTTTAGGTTCCTTGTTGCAACAAAAACAACTACTCAGAGCATGTCATTACCTGCATATACTTTCGTTCCCCTTCAAGATTTTAGCAAACCTTGGACGGATGAAGAACTCTATGCCAAATATGGGCTGACAGATGAAGAAGTCGCCTTTATCGAGTCGATGATTAAACCAATGGAATAAGCATCTACATTGCATTCGTTTTTCGTAAGGATTAGAAGTACAAACTCCACCCATGCCAAGAGCAGACGGCAGGGATGGAGTTATTATAATGAGAGTGAACTGTCAGTCGATCGTTTCGAGTTTGTTCTCGAAGATATTGTATCTGACGTGACGATTAAACCAAGTGGAGTGGCCATTATGTACACATGATATGTCGATACCGCGACGGAGGAACTCGTCGATGAGAGCACGATCATGATAGGCACGCATACTTGTCCAGCCTTTGTTATCGACTTCGTGATTGAATGAGGCGACTAAGTCCTCGATGGAGTCGTCTGCAAATTGGAGTGCAAATTTAAGATAATAAACATTGGTCTTAATGTCTTTGTTTTCGACAATGCTTTCTTTCATAATTAGGATGTTTTTGAAGTGAATAAATGTTGCTTCCACATCGTACTGACCACCGTGGCTCCTATTGCTCGGTTGGCGAGTCCATCCGAAGATGACTGCTCTTGATGCTTGGGTGCAAAGGTATATAAAAATCTCCGAACTGCCAAACAATTCGGAGATTTTCTATATCAAGGCATAACAAGAATCAATCTTC
>JAFWTK010000201.1 GCA_017518935.1 Prevotella sp. | reverse complement strand
CTCATCGTGAAGCGACATACAGCCCCCACACTGTTCAACAAGCGTCTGGTCAACCTCGACATGACGGCTATCGTGGCCGGAACGAAGTATCGCGGACAGTTCGAGGAGCGCCTGCGTATGCTTATCAAGGAGCTTGAGCAGAATCCCGACATCATTATCTTCATCGACGAGATACACACCATCATCGGTGCTGGTTCCACACCTGGCAGCATGGATGCCGCCAACATCATGAAACCGGCTCTGGCACGAGGCACGATGCAATGTATCGGTGCCACCACACTCGACGAATACCGTAACTCCGTGGAGAAGGACGGAGCCTTGGAACGCCGTTTCCAGAAGGTACAGGTAGAGCCCACCACGCAGGAAGAGACTTTGCAGATACTGCGTAACATCAAGGATCGCTACGAGCATCACCACCACGTCACCTATACCGACGAGGCACTTCTGGCTTGTGTCAAATTGACAGACCGCTACGTGACAGACCGTTTTATGCCTGATAAGGCCATTGACGCAATGGACGAAACGGGTTCCCGTGTTCATCTCTCCAATGCCCAGATTCCACCTGAGATCCTTGAATTAGAGAAAGAGATTGCTCACGTGAAGGAACGCAAGAACGCAGCCGTCAAGAGTCAGGACTTCGAGTTGGCAGCAGGCTACCGTGACCGTCAGACGCAACTGGAAAGCAGTTTGAAGGAACAGAACCTGAAATGGCAGAGCGGTGAGAATGAGGAGCGTCAGGTGGTGGATGCTGAACAGGTAGCCAACGTGGTGTCGATGATGACAGGGGTACCCGTACAGCGGATGGCCGAACAGGAGGGTATCCGTCTGAAAGGCATGATGGATGAGTTGAAAGGAGCCGTCATCGGTCAGGATAAGGCGATTGAGAAGATGGTAAAGGCCATCCAGCGCAACCGCGTGGGACTGAAAGAGCCCAACCATCCCATCGGTGTGTTCATGTTCCTCGGCCCTACGGGTGTCGGTAAGACTTATCTGGCCAAGAAACTGGCAGAGTTTATGTTCGGCAGCAACGACGCCCTCATCAGGATTGACATGAGCGAATATACAGAGAGTTTCAACACCTCTCGACTCATCGGTGCGCCTCCGGGCTATGTGGGATACGAGGAAGGAGGACAGTTGACAGAACGTGTGCGCCGTCACCCCTACTCCATCGTCCTGCTCGACGAGATCGAGAAGGCACACGCCAATGTCTATAACTTGCTGTTACAGGTGCTCGACGAAGGACGCCTCACCGATGGCAACGGACGCTTTGTGGATTTCCGCAACACGGTGATTATCATGACCTCGAATGCTGGTACCCGCCAGTTGAAGGATTTTGGTCGTGGCGTAGGTTTCAGCGCTTCCGGCAATGCAGGACTCGCCCTCAACGAACAGGACAAGGAGCATGCCCGCAGCATCGTACAGAAGGCACTCTCGAAACAGTTCTCGCCAGAGTTCCTGAACCGCTTGGATGAGATCATCACCTTCGACCAACTCGACATGGAGGCCATCAAACAGATCATCGACATCGAACTGAAAGGACTGTACCAGCGTATCGAACAGATAGGCTATCATATCGACCTGTCGGAAGAGGCCAAGGCGTTTGTCGCCTCCAAGGGCTACGATGTGCAGTTTGGTGCCCGTCCGCTGAAACGCGCCATCCAGAACTATATCGAGGATGGCATCAGCGACCTGATTGTCAACGGCAACCTCGAACCAGGTGCCACCATACACATCACCAAGTCCGCAGACAAAGAGGAATTAGTATTCGGATAAGATACATTTTAACCGTAAGAATAATTATTTGTCACAGGTGGCTCCCTGTGTTTCCATCTGTTCAACAGCCTCAAAACGGAACTGACGATCTGAAAACCGCGAAGTTTCCATCATTTACAAGACTTTGACAGACGAGAGACCAGAGACACGTCCTGCTGTAAACTGGCCCAATGACTCACCATGACGCCATACGTTGAGCACCAACAGGGAATGATGCAGCACAAAATTCTGGACTTCCACTTCATCGCCCACTTGGAGTTTACTGTTCTGGCTCTCTGCAATCCGATAATGATTGTTGCCAAGATACTGCATCCTCACCATTCTGTCTGGCAGATAGGTTATCTCGACAACGGCATCTGGCAGCAAGTCGGCAGAGCGGACTTCCTCATCAGAGGTATCAAAGTCAGAGTTTCCCTTGTCCTCAATCTGCATCAGTTGTTCCCAATGGGCATAGCCCAGATAGCGGGCAATGGCATCAAGAGTACTGGCATGGGGCGAGCGTTCATCCAGGGCAAAGCCCATGAGTCGTTTCAGCGTTGTGGCACCAATACGGACACCTGTCTTACTCTCAATGTCGAGTGAGAGGAATTCGCAATCAGAAGGCTGTCGTAAGTCATTACCAAACTTCGCTTTCAGCAGTTGTTGGATATGAAATGGCAACTTCATTACTGAAGAAATTAAAGGCCTTCACACTCCTTGATCCACAAGGTATAGGAGGCATCGCTCGGCATACGCCAGTCGCCTCGGGGAGAGAGGCTCACACTACCCACCTTCGGACCGTCTGGCAGACAGGAGCGTTTGAACTGCTGCGTGAAGAACCGGCGGCAGAAGGTGGTGAGCCATTTCTTGATGGTCTCGTCGTCGTAGGTATTCTTAAAGGCCTTCTGCGCCATCACGAAGATCTTCTTCGGGCCGAAGCCGTAGCGCAAAAAGTAATAGATGAAGAAATCGTGCAACTCGTACGGACCCACCAAGTCTTCCGTCTTCTGCTTGATACGTCCGTGCTCATCGGCAGGAATCAACTCCGGCGAAATCGGCGTGTCTATGATATCAAGGAGCGTATCCGTAGCCATCTCCCCAGCCACATAACTCACCAGATGTCGGATGAGCGTCTTGGGAACACCAGCATTCACACCGTACATCGACATGTGGTCGCCATTATAGGTAGCCCATCCCAACGCCAGTTCAGAGAGGTCGCCTGTACCTACCACCAGTCCGTTCACCTGATTCGCCACATCCATCAGGATCTGCGTCCGTTCACGGGCCTGACTGTTCTCATAGGTGACATCATGCACATTGATATCATGGCCTATATCCTCGAAATGCTGCATAACCGCCTTGGCGATACTGATCTCACGGATGGTGACATCCAGCGTCTGCATCAGTTTCATGGCGTTATTATAGGTACGGTCTGTCGTTCCGAAACCTGGCATCGTGATACCGATGATACCCTTGCGATCCAGTCCTAACTTATCAAACGCCTTCACAGTGACAAGCAGGGCCAAGGTGGAATCGAGTCCACCACTGATACCGACAACTGCTTTCTGGGCATTGATATGATAGAGACGCTTGGCAAGTCCGCCCACCTGTATGTTAAGCACCTCCTCGCAGGTCGACTGCATATCTTCCTCTTGTGGAATAAAGGGGTGTGGGTCGATGGTTCGGATGAGTTCAAAACTCTTCGGCACCACGGGTTTCGTCGCCACCTGCACGGCTGTGGCACCCCGCTGGGCATTGATGAAGGTGGTATTCTGTCGGCGCTCCGTGCGCAGTTTCTCCACATCAATCTGATTCACCAGCAACTGGGGCTGCAAAGAGAAGCGTTCTCCCTCAGCCAACAGTTTGCCATTCTCGAATATCATCGCATTGCCACCATAGACCACATCCTGGGTCGACTCTCCAAAGCCGCTACCGGCATAGACATAGCCACTGATGGTACGAGCACTCTGCTGGGCCAGCAGGGAGCGCAGGTAACGGTGCTTACCTATCAGTTCGTCGCTGGCAGAAAGGTTCAGGATGATGTCGGCACCTGCCAGAGCGAGGTTATTACTGGGTGGGATAGGCGCCCACACATCCTCGCAGATTTCCACGCCAAACATCACATCGTCGCTCGTCTTGAAAACCACCGGCTCAGCACTCACATGCACCCTACTGCCTGCCAGATAGATGTCGCAGGGGTTCAAGTCCTGCGCCGAGGCAAACCAACGTTTCTCGTAGAACTCGCCATAGTTGGGCAGATAGGTCTTCGGCACCACCCCCAGCACCTGTCCGCGCTGGATGACGACGGCACAGTTGTAGAGCAGACTGTTGATGACTATCGGGGCTCCCACGACAAGTATCGTGTCGAGTTTGCGAGTGAAGTCGAGCAGTTGGATGACGCCCCCTTCCGCCTTGTCGAGCAACAACTGTTCACGGAACAGATCCTGACAGGAATAGCCCGTCAGACAGAGTTCCGGGGTGACCATTACCTCCACGCCCTTGCCTTCGGCCTGGGCCAACAGACTCTCTATCTGCAACACGTTGTAGTCCACATCTGCCACCTTAACGGTAGGCGCGGCTGCTGCCACATTGACAAATCCGTATTTCATAAGCGTTCATATTTTGATTGTTAGCGATTCTTATGATTGAGAAACCAGCGGTGGGTGTACTGATAGAACAGCAGGGCAGCCACCGCCAGACCTAATGCCGTATACAAAACCTGTTCACGGGCCATCTGGAAAACAGCATAGCCAAGGCCGATGCCAAAAGCCAGGCCACTCTCCCAGCCGAGCATATACGTCGACTGCGAGGTACCACGCTGACAGTGACGACTCAGTTTGATGAAAAACAACAGAAAGCGCGAGCCGATGATGCCTAATGCAAAACCCATGAACAAGGGCGACACATAGCCTACCACCGCCTGACTGCGCGTCAGCGACATCAATAGGGCGGCAATGCCCAGCACCAATCCTGATACCACCTCACTCTTCAAGTCCGCCTCACGGAACACAAACCGTTGGGCCAGGATAGCCATCAGGAAGCCCACCATCATCATCGAATAGAACTGTAACGTGAGCGGCAGCGACAGCACCAATCCGGCGGCAAGGGTCACAAGCAAAAAATTGACATACAGCACAAACCCTTGCGGCAAAAGAAAACGATCCAGACTGACACTGTGGATATGCTCCTCAGGTGCCCGGAAGGGGAAATGCACCAGTAGAATCAGGATGACTGCCAACAGGGCACACCCAACTGCCACCAACAGCACCACGGGAAAACCTAATTTCGGTCCGATAATCAGTGCCGTCATAGGTCCTAACGAAAGGGAGAAACGTGCAAACCACGAGGCTGCATGATTCGCCTCTGTGCGCTGGAACGACTCACTGGTATCTATAATTAAGGTACTCGCGAGAACCATCTGTGCCAATCCGAAGGCAGCCCCGAAGAGCACCCGCAGCACTAACAACAGCGTCAGGTTACCTGCATCGTCCTGTGAACCGTCCAGATAATAGAACCCGCCGAGACAGACCATCATTAGCAGCACCGCCCAGACGCACACCATATTCCTACGGAAACGCTGTACGAGATACGAGGTGAAGGCACCAAACAGGAAGAGTCCTATGCCGAAGGCCCCCATCACCCAACCTGTCTCCGTCAGACTCAGATGCTGCGACGACACCAACCAAAGGGGCATCGTCGGAATCAGCATATAGACCGACGTCGTGAGCAACAGGTTGGCAAAAGCCATACGCCAGAAGTCATGATGCCAGAGACGGATATGTACGGGTGTATTCTGCGAATTCATAACAGTCTTTTTAAAGTCTCATAGTCTATCTCCCGATAGTCAGTAATCTGCATGTCCGAGAGCGGAACGATGCATTCTATGGGATTGGTGGTAGCCACACCGACAACCTTCATCTGGGCAGCACGCCCAGACCGCAAGCCATTAAAACTATCCTCGAATACCACACACTCATTAAACTGGGCTTCAAGTCGTTGCGCCGCTTTGATATAGCAGTCTGGATCGGGTTTGCTCCGCTCAAAATCCTCTGAGGTAAGGATGGCATCAAAGAGCGCTTTGAAGTTCTTCTGGTACATATACACGCTTTCCATCTTCGGCACGTTACTGCTTGTGACCACAGCCGTACGCACCCCATGACGGTGCAGGTCGGCTATCAAATTTTCAAAGCCCTCGATATAGTCGTAGTGCATCTGCCGCTCATAAGCATTCAGACGTTCAGTGATGGCGGCCTGCTCTGACAGCAGAGGACCACTGAACCACTGGTCGTAGATCTCCGTCAGGGTCATACCCTTGATCTCGTTCTCTAATCCCGGATGCTCAGGATGGTACAACCGACACTGACTGCCCCAGAATACAGAGTACTGTGGTTCCGTGTCGAACACCACACCATCAAGGTCGAAGAGGACTGCTTTCAGAACGGTTTCCTTCATTTACATGCAAATTTTGGTGCAAAAATACAACTTTTTTACGATTTCTTTGCCTATTTCCCAATTTAAGTGTATTTTTGCACATATTTTTCTGACCAAGACCATTTTTTGCATGAAGAAATTCACGTTTATCACTCTTCTGGCCTGCACCGTCCTGGCCTGTTCCACAGAAATCGAAGACACCATCGTCTTCGATAACGCCACTGCCGACAAGGAAGTCAAACTGTCCAACGACGAAGGCTCGCCCGTCTGTGCTGTACACTTACAGATAGCCACCGCCTCCGAAGAGAACGGACACAAGGGCGAGGTCGTCAACCGCATCATCCAGAAGCGACTGCTCAACATGGAGGAACTGACCATGCAGCAGGCCGTCGACTCATTTGCCAACACCTATACTTCGTTCTACCTGCGTAAACTCCTGCCCCTCTATAATCAGGACCGTGCCGACACCGCAAAGCGCACGTGGTACGAGTACCACTACGTGATTACCAGTGAGGCTCGTCAGGGTAGCAAGAGCACGATGGCCTTCATCGCCACCACCGACTACTACGAGGGCGGTGCACACAGTGTGAACCAGTGCACCACGATGAACTTCGACGTGCAGACGGGACGCCTGATAGGACTCAACGACATCTTCGTGCCCGGCTACGAGAACCTGCTCAACGCCGTGCTCCAGAAAGCCCTCTGCGAGAAGGTGGGCGTAGCCGACATCTCCAATCTGCGCCAGAAGGGCTACCTCGTCGGGATACAGATGTTCCCATCCGAGAACTTCATTCTGGAAGACGAGACCATCACCTTCATCTACAACCCCTCCGAGATTGCCCCCCACGCGCTGGGTGAAACAGAACTTGTCATCCCCCTGAGTAACCTCGAACAGATCTTACGTAAAGAAAACAAGTCATGACAGACCTTATAGAGAAATATTTCCCCCAACTCACCGACATCCAACGGCAACAGTTCCAGAGTCTCGATGCCCTGTATCGCGACTGGAACGCGAAAATCAATGTCATCTCGCGCAAGGACATCGACAACCTCTATGAGCACCACGTGCTCCACTCACTCGCCATTGCCAAAGTCATCAATTTCCGTCCAGGTACCCGTGTGCTCGACTTCGGCACTGGCGGCGGTTTCCCAGGCATCCCACTTGCCATCCTCTTTCCAGAGGTGCAGTTCAAACTCATCGACGGCACTGGGAAAAAGATCCGTGTGGCACAGGAGGTGAGCAATGCCATCGGTCTTACCAACTGCCACCCTGAACACCTGCGTGGCGAGGATGAAAAGAGCCTGTTTGACTTCGTGGTGAGCCGGGCCGTGATGCCCCTACCCGACCTCGTCAAGATTGTCCGCAAGAACATTGCCAAACCGCAACATAATGCGCTTCCCAACGGTATCCTCTGTCTAAAAGGTGGCAATCTCCAAGGTGAGATACAACCCTTTTATAAGATTGCACAGACCACCGATATCAGCAACTTCTTCGCTGAGCCCTGGTTCAAGGAACAGAAATACGTTATCTACCTGCCGATATGATCACCGTCAAGCGTTTCACCTGCAACATGCTCGCCGAGAACTGCTATGTGGTGAGCGACATGAGCCATGAGGCTGTCATCATCGACTGCGGCGTGATGCATCAGGAAGAAGGCACTGCCATCAACCAGTATATCCGTGACAATGGCCTGCACCCCCTCCACCTGCTCTGTACCCACGGCCACTTCGACCATTGTATGGGCAACGGACTCATCTACCGAGAGTTCGGCCTGAAACCTGAGGCACATACCGGCGACCAGTTCCTGATGGAAACCATGCAGCAGCAGACCACCGACATCCTCGGTGTCGCCTTGCCGATGGAGGTGCCGCCTGTAGGCCGATACCTCACCGATAGCGACATCATCACCTTTGGCAGTCATACCTTGCACATCCTTCACACCCCGGGACACACTCCGGGCGGCGTCACCTACTATTGCAAAGAAGAGGGCATCGCTTTCAGTGGCGACACGCTCTTCCGCATGAGTATCGGACGAACCGACTTCAAAGGCGGCTCCTACGAGCAGATTGTCCATTCGCTCCAAAAGGTCCTTGCTGTCCTGCCCCCCGACACGAAAGTCTATCCCGGTCACGGCCCCGAGACCACCATCGCCGACGAAATCCGCTATAACCCTTATATGGGCCGTCTTTAGTTGAGACGAACTCGAAGAGCCCGTGATATAGAAAATGTCACGGATATTGTTGTTGACACCCTTGACACACTAAAAGTATATAATTAATATAAGGTGTGAAACCTTAACCTATCATATTTTGTGGTAGGGATTGTGCTCGGACACATGAAAGACACCGGTTTCTGACCTTTTGCCTTGATTTATATCAATAAAGTAACAAAAAGATAGTTATTTGATGAAAAATCTGATAAATTGTTTGCTATTTCAGATTTTTAATGTAATTTTGCACGCAATTTTTAATAATTGTATAACAAACAACTAAAAAAGGAAAAAAATTATGAATGCAGCACAAGTTGTAGAGCAGTTGAAGCAGCGCTTCCCCAATGAGCCGGAGTACATCCAGGCAGTATCTCAAGTTCTTCCCACCATCGAAGAAGAGTACAACAAACACCCCGAGTTCGAGAAGGCCAACCTTATCGAGCGTCTCTGCATCCCCGACAGAGTTTGCGAGTTCCGTATTACATGGGTGGACGACAAGGGTAACGTGCAGACGAATATGGGTTATCGTATCCAGCACAACAACGCTATTGGCCCGTACAAAGGCGGTCTACGTTATCACAAAAGCGTGAATCTGGGTATTCTGAAGTTCCTCGCCTTCGAGCAGACCTTCAAGAACTCACTGACCACACTGCCGATGGGTGGTGCCAAGGGTGGATCAGACTTCTCTCCACGTGGTAAGAGTGACGCTGAGGTGATGCGCTTCTGCCAGGCATTCATGAACGAACTCTATCGTGTGATTGGTCCTGATGAGGACGTTCCCGCTGGTGATATCGGCGTAGGTGGCCGTGAGGTTGGCTATCTGTTCGGACAGTACAAGAAACTCACCCACCAGTTCCAGGGTGTGCTCACCGGTAAGGGAATCTAGTTTGGCGGTTCGCTCATCCGTCCCGAGGCTACAGGTTACGGCACCGTTT
>JAFWTK010000200.1 GCA_017518935.1 Prevotella sp. | reverse complement strand
TCCTGTGGAGGAGAATCTGAAACTCTTCGAATTCATGAACAGCGGCAAGTGCGAACCAGGCACCTTAGTGTTGCGCGCCAAGATAGATATGGCTCATCCGAACATGCTGTTCCGCGACCCGCTGATCTACCGTGTATTGAACATCCCCCACATCCGTACTGGCAATAAGTGGAACGCCTACCCGATGTATGACTTCACCCATGGCCAGAGCGACTACTTGGAGGGTGTGACCCACTCGTGGTGTACATTGGAGTTTGTGGAACACAGACCCCTCTACGACCTCTTTGTCACATGGATGAAGGAATGGCGTGGCGAGACAGACAACATCGAGGACAACCGTCCCCGTCAGACTGAGTTCAACAAACTGAACCTGAACTACACGCTGATGTCGAAGCGCAACCTGTTGGCATTAGTAAACGAGAAACTGGTCAGCGGCTGGGATGATCCCCGCATGCCGACCATCTGCGGCTTCCGTCGTCGTGGTTACAGTCCTGAGAGTATCGTGAGTTTCATCGATAAGATCGGATACACCAAGATCGATGCCCTCAACGATATGGCCTTGTTGGAAAGTGCTGTACGTGACGACCTGAACAGCCGTGCCATCCGTGTCAGCGCCGTACTCAACCCTGTGAAGGTGGTCATCACCAACTATCCCGAGGGGCAGGTGGAGCAACTGACTGCTGTGAACAACCCGGAGAATGAGGCTGACGGTACCCATACCATCGAGTTCAGCCGTGAACTGTGGATTGAGCGTGACGACTTCATGAAGGTGGCCGAGAAGAAATTTATGCGTCTGGCTCCAGGCAAGGAGGTTAGATTAAAGAACGCATACATTATACAATGCAATGAGGACCATCCCTGCGACGAGGACGAGAATGGCAATGTAACCACCATCTACTGCACCTACGACCCAGAGTCTCGCAGCGGTCTGCCTGGTTCTAACCGCAAGATCAAGGGCAAGACCCTCCACTGGGTGAGTTGCGCCCACGCCGTGAAGGCCGAGGTGCGCCTCTACGACCGTCTGTGGAAGGTGGAGAATCCCCGCGATGAGTTGGCTGCCATCCGTGAGGCACAGAACTGCGACGCAGTGACTGCCATGAAGCAGATGATCAACCCCGACTCACTGAACATCATCAAAGACTGTTATGTTGAGCCTTATGCTGCCTCGATGAAGCCGCTCACCTACCTGCAGTTCCAGCGCATCGGTTACTTCACGCCCGACTCGGACACCACACCAGAGCATCCTGTCTTCAATAAGACGGTTGGGTTGAAAGTTTGAGTTGTATGACTGACGAAACGGCCTATTTCAAGAGTGAGGAATTCTTGGAGATCCTTCAACAGTACGAGGACTCGGTGAAGTCTGGGCATCCCATCTATATGGATGCCGATGACTTGGCCAGTATTGCTGATTACTATCATTACAATGGTAGGATTGAGGAGGCCGACAACGTGATAGACCTGGCTCTGCAATACAGTCCTGAGGCCGTCGCCCCCCTACTCTACAAGGCCAGGGAAGCCCTGTCCGTAAAGGACTTCGACCTGGCCCGTACCTATGCAGAGCGTATACATCCTTCCGACGAGGTGGAATATCTGTATTTGAAAGGCGAGATACTGATTTGTGAAGGGAATACGGAAGAGGCCGATGACCTGTTTCGCCAGCATTACAAGGAAGTGCCGCCCGACGAACTGATGGACTATGTCTACGATGTAGCCAACCTCTTCTCTGAATATGACCTGCATGACAAGGCCTTCCAATGGATTGCGCGCTCACGGGGAGACGACTCTGACGACTTCAAGGAACTGATGGCGCACACCCTGTTCGAACTGGGAAAGTACAAGGACAGTGAACGGATCATCAACGAACTCATTGACCACGATCCTTTCTCGAAGAGATACTGGAACTCACTGGCCAATGCGCAGTTTATGAATGAGGACTACGGTGCTTCCATCACCAGCAGCGAATATGCCATCGCCATCGACCCCAACGATCCTGAGAGTATTCTGTCGAAAGCCAACGGCCTGCTCAGGTTGGAGAACTACGAGGAAGCACTGACCTATTTTGAGCGTTACAGCGACCTCATCGATGACGATGAATTCGGCCATCTGCATCAGGCCACCTGTCTGATAAGCCTGGGACGCATGGACGAGGCTATCAGATGCCTGAGGAAGGCAGCAGAGGTAGCATCTCCCGATTCACGGTATCTGTCTGAGATCTATCAGGAGATGGCTTTCGTATACAGTGAACTGAAAATGCCGGAGACGGCAATCTACTATATCAACAAGACAAAATATCTGGATTGCAACCACAATGACATGGAGGTAATTCGTGGTCATATCCTGTTGGCCAACAATCGTCTGGACGAGGCAGGAGAAGCCTTCGAACATGCCCTAAGCAACTCGGGCAATGCCCCGAAGACCATGTTGCGCATCATCGTATCGTTGTATGACAACCAGCACCTGAACGACACCTACAGGCTCTTCAAGAAATACTTCGACTATGTAGGTGACGACTGGAATGAGGGCTATGCATACATGGCACTCTGTTGCAAGGATATGCACAAGGCAGAGGAGTTCCTCCACTATCTGGAACTGGCAACGGAGAAGAATCCGAAGGAAGCCAAGTTCGTGCTGGGACACCTGTTCCCCAAAGATCTCCCTGTCAAAGAATATCTGGATTATATTAGAAACAAATTAAATAAGGAATAGATATGAATTTCATCAGTTCACTGTTGGGTAACCTGAATTACGGTACCATCCTCTTCTTGATGTTGTTAGAGAGTACGGTCGTCCCCGTGCCTTCCGAATTTGTGGTTACACCTGCCGCCTACCACGCCGCAGGAGGCAACTTAGATGTGTTCCTGGTCATTCTTTTCGCCACCATCGGTGCAGACTTGGGTGCTTCCATCAACTATGTAGTGGCCTACTATGTAGGACGACCTGTCATTTACCGCTTTGCCAACAGCAAATGGGGCAAGATGTGTTTGCTGAATCAGGAGAAGGTGGAAAAGAGTGAGAAATACTTCGATGACCACGGTATTGTAGCCACCCTGACAGGACGCCTCATCCCAGGCATCCGTCACCTGATATCCATCCCTGCAGGACTGGCCAAGATGAACTACTGGAAATTCCTGCTCTATACCACCATCGGTGCTGGTGCCTGGCATGCTATCCTGGCCGGACTTGGCTGGTATCTGCACAGCATCGTGCCTGAGGATCAACTCAACGACAAGATTACGGAGTATGCCGACTACATCAAGTTCGCCATCATCGCACTGGTGCTCCTCGCCGCTGCCTATTTTGCCCTGAAATATTATCTTAAAAGAAGAAAATCAGCCTAAACGAAAGATTTTCCGCCAAAAATTCGTCTGTTTAAAATTAAATGTATATTTTTGCAGATTATTAGATTTTTTAGACAGACTGAGAATTATGGCAAAGACAAACAATCATCTGGTCATTATGGCTGGTGGCGTCGGGAGCCGCTTCTGGCCAATGAGTACTTCTAAGTGCCCCAAACAGTTTATTGATGTCCTCGGTGTCGGCAAGACACTGTTACAGTTGACTGTAGAAAGATTTGGCAACCTGATTGCCGCAGAGAATATCTGGGTAGTCACCAACCAGAAATATGCAGCAGTTGTCAAAGAGCAACTGCCCGATATGCCTGAGAGTAATATTCTCTGCGAGCCCTGTCGCCGCAATACGGCACCTTGCATTGCCTATGTCAGTTGGCGCATCAAAGCCAACGACCCGAAGGCAAATATCATTGTCACCCCCAGCGACCATATCGTCACTAATACTGCTGAGTTCCAGCGAGTTATCAATGAATGCATGAAGTTTACCAGTGAGACGGATGCCATTGTCACCTTAGGTATGAAGCCCAATCGTCCGGAGACAGGTTATGGCTATATCCAGGCAGACCTCAGCACAGCCTCGCTGCGCAACAAGGAAATCTACCGTGTAGACTCCTTCCGCGAGAAACCCAACCTGCAAACTGCACAGGAATATATTAAGAAGAACAACTATTTCTGGAATGCCGGTATCTTTATTTGGAACGTGAACACGATTGTCAATGCCTTCCGCATCTACCAGCCCTCAATGGCCAAGATCTTCGAGTCGATGCTGCCTATCTACGGCACACCGCAGGAACAGGAAACCATCAATGAGCGCTTCCCTGAATGCGAGAGCATCTCCGTCGACTATGCCATCATGGAGAAGGCCGAGGAGATTTTCGTCTGTCCCGCAGACTTCGGTTGGAGTGACCTTGGCACCTGGGGTTCCCTGCACGGACAAAGCAAGAAGGATCTCTATGGCAACGCCTGCATCGGACCAGACATCAGCATCTTCGAAAGTCACAACTGCATCGTACATACCACCCAGGAGAAGAAGGTGGTCATCCAGGGTCTCGACGGCTACATCGTGGCAGAGAACAACGACACCTTATTAATCTGTAAACTATCCGAGGAACAGCGCATCAAGCAGTTCTCCGGCGAGAACTAAACATTTTAGAAGGATGAGTTTAGATAAGAATAGTAAGATATATGTAGCGGGACATCACGGACTTGTGGGTTCCGCTATTTGGAACAATCTTCTTCAACGAGGTTACACCAATCTCGTAGGTCGCAGTCACAAGGAACTCGACCTGACAGACCAGGTGGCAGTTAGGAAGTTCTTCGACGAGGAGCGTCCTAATGCCGTCGTACTGGCTGCAGCCTTTGTAGGTGGCATCATGGCGAATAGCCTCTACCGTGCTGACTTCATCATGATGAACATGAAATCCAGTGTAACGTCATCTCTGAAGCCTACGCCCATGGCGTAAAAAAGTTGCTTTTCCTGGGCTCCACCTGCATCTATCCCAAGAATGCGCCCCAGCCAATGAAGGAGGACTGCTTGCTGACATCACCCTTGGAATACACCAACGAGGAATATGCTATTGCAAAGATTGCAGGTTTGAAGATGTGTGAGAGTTACAACCTACAATACGGCACGAACTATATCGCGGTCATGCCAACCAACCTTTATGGTCCCAACGACAATTTCCACTTAGAGAACTCCCATGTCATGCCAGCCATGATGCGAAAGATCTATCTCGCCAAACTCATCCACGATGGAAACTGGGACAAGATTGCTGTTGACCTGAACAAGCGCCCCGTAGAAGGTGTGACAGGTTCTGGTCTGTCAAGAATTAGCGAATTAGAGAATAATACTACGCAAACAGAAGAAAAATTCTTAAATTCTCAAATTCTTGAAAATAAGAAAAATGTTCTCGATGTGCTTGCTAAGTATGGTATCTTTGACAATCGTGTTGTCCTCTGGGGTACTGGCACGCCTTTGCGCGAGTTCTTGTGGAGCGAGGACATGGCCGATGCCTCGGTACATGTGCTGCTAAATGTGGACTTTAAAGATGTGATTGGCATCGAGAAATATTCGTCTGTACATTATGGCACATCGACAGATGGTGCTGTGGATAGGAATCACAGTGCTGGACGCGGAGGTGCCATACCTTCATTGGGCGAGATTCGCAACTGCCACATCAATGTGGGTACGGGTAAGGAACTCACCATCCGCGAATTGTCAGACCTGGTTGTGAAGGCTGTCGGTTTTGAGGGTATTGTCGAGTTCGACACCTCCAAGCCCGATGGCACGATGCGCAAACTCATTGATGTCACAAAACTCCACTCCCTTGGCTGGACGCACAAAGTCGAGATAGAAGATGGAGTTCAAAAATTATTTGATTGGTATCGACAGAGCCTACAATAAAAAAACCCGCTCAATGGCGGGCTTTTTTATTGTTTTTACTTTGTATTATTTTGAATACAAAGCCACGATTGTCTCGTATTTCTCTTGCTTACCAGAGGTCTGTTTCGGCTCCTCAACCTTCTTGCCGTACTCATAAACCTGCTCAAAGGTCAACTTACCATCCTCGAAGTCCTTACCGATACCGCTGTCGAAGGAAGCATAGCGAGCCTTCTTCATAGCGGGCAGTTCAGAGTTCTCCAGAATGTCGGCTGCATTCATCAGGGCACGGGCCATTGCATCCATACCACTGATATGGGCGATGAACAGATCCTCGAGATCGGTAGAGTTACGACGGATCTTGGCATCGAAGTTGGTACCGCCATTGCCCAGGCCGCCATTGCGGATGATCTCCATCATAGCCTGTGTCAACTCGAAGTTATCGATGGGGAACTGGTCGGTATCCCAGCCGTTCTGTGCGTCACCGCGGTTTGCATCGATAGAGCCGAGCATACCAGCGTCCACAGCACAAGCCAGTTCATGCTCGAAGGTATGACCAGCCAGTGTAGCATGGTTCACCTCGATGTTCACCTTGAAGTCCTTATCCAGACCATGTGCTTTCAGGAAACCGATCACAGTCTCTGTATCCACATCATACTGGTGCTTAGAAGGCTCCATGGGCTTCGGCTCAATCAGGAACGTACCCTTGAAACCCTTGCTACGGGCATAGTCACGAGCCATGCCCAGCATCGTTGCCATGTGCTCCTTCTCGCGCTTCTGATCGGTGTTCAACAGACTCATATAGCCCTCACGTCCACCCCAGAACACATAGTTGGTACCACCGAGTTTGATGGTAGCGTCGATAGAGTTCTTGATCTGAACGATGGCACGGGCTACGACGTCGAAGTCGGGGTTGGTGGAAGCACCGTTGGCATAACGCTTGTTACCGAAAACATTAGCGGTACCCCAGAGCAGTTTGATGTTTGGGAACTGCTTCATCTTTTCCTGGGCGTAGTCGGTGATGGCCTTCATGCGCTCCTCATACTCTGCGATGGTAGGAGCCTCTTCAATGAGGTCGATATCGTGGAAGCAGAAATACTCGATACCCAGTTTATCCATGATCTCGAAACCGGCATCCATCTTGTCCTTGGCACGCTGCACGGGGCATTCAGCCTTGTCCCACTCATAACTGCGGGTCTGACCACCAAATTGGTCTGCACTTGCGCCACCCAGTGTGTGCCACCAGGCCATGGCGAACTTCAGCCAGTCCTTCATCTTCTTTCCCATCACGACCTTTTCAGGCTCGTAATAGTGGAAAGCCATTACATTCTTACTGTCCTTTCCCTCGAAGGGAATTTTACCAGTAAACGGAAAATACTCTTTTGCCATAATTGTGTTGATTAAGTTATAAAAAGATTAGATATTTTTCTTCAAAGTCTCTTTCCACGCAGCGTAGGCAGCCTGATACTCGGCACGGTGAGCAGCATCCGGCTCAATCACCTGCAGTTTGTCGAGCGTAGCAAAGGCCTCCTTGTTGTCCTTGTAGATACCGGCACCAATACCAGCGCCCTTGGCAGCACCCACAGAACCATCCGTATCATAGAGTTCGATGGTAGCGCCGCTCACACCTGCCAGAGTGTCACGGAACAACGGACTCAGGAACATATTGGCCTTACCGGCATGAATCTTCTTGATGTCCATACCCATCTGCTGCATGATCTCCATGCCATAGCAGAATGAGAACACTATACCCTCCTGGGCAGCACGCACCAGATGCGCCTTGTTGTGCTTGTTGAAGTTCAGACCGTTGATCGAGCAACCGATCTCCTTGTTCTCCAACACACGCTCAGCACCATTGCCAAACGGGATGATGGTTACGCCCTCACTGCCGATAGGCACAGAGGCGGCCAGATCGTTCATCTCGGCATAGCCGATCTCCGGTGTGATATTACGATGTGTCCATGCATTCAGGATACCCGTACCGTTGATACACAGCAACACACCCAGACGAGTCTGGTCTGCACTGTGGTTCACATGGGCAAACGTGTTCACACGGCTTTGTTTGTCGTAGTTCACCTCACCCAGTACGCCATAGACCACACCCGATGTGCCTGCTGTGGCAGCAATCTCACCCGGCTCCAACACATTCAGGGAGAGCGCATTGTTGGGCTGGTCACCACCACGATAGGTAATCGGCGTACCGGCCTTTAGGCCCATCTCGGCAGCAGCCTCGGCACTCACCACGCTCTGTTCAGCGAAGGTCGGAACGATATCAGCAATCAGTGAACTGTCGAAACCATAGTACTTCATCAGGAAGTCGGCCACCTGGTTGTTCTTGAAGTCCCAGAACATACCCTCAGACAAACCGCTGACAGTGGTATTGGCCACGCCAGAGAGACGCATGGCGATATAATCACCCGGCAGCATCACCTTATATATATTATTATAGAGGTCAGGCTCATTCTCCTTCACCCAAGCCAGTTTGGCAGCCGTGAAGTTACCCGGGGAGTTCAGCAGACGACTCAGGCACTGGTCGGCCCCCAGATTTTTGAAAGCCTTCTCACCGTATGGAACGGCACGGGAGTCACACCAGATGATCGACGGACGGAGTGCCTTCAGATTCTTGTCCACACACACCAGACCGTGCATCTGATAGGAAATACCGATGGCCTTGATCTCTTCGGCGGTTGCACCCGACTCAGCCATAATCTTCTTCAGACTCAACTTTGCATTATCCCACCACATCTGGGGATCCTGCTCAGCCCAACCAGCCTTCACGGCTGTAATGGGGGCTTCCTTCTCCGGAAAGAAAGCCGTTGCAACACACTTACCACTATCTGCATTCACGAGCGATGCCTTCACAGACGAACTGCCGACATCGAAACCTAATAGATATCTATTTGCCATAATTAATAAAATTTTTGCTTCTATTTATAGTACGTTTATTGTGCAAATTTCCCTATTTTTTTTGAAATAAACAACTTTTTTGGCAAAAAAAGTGATTTTTTTACGTAATTTTGAACACAATTAAAATAAATTGCTTACCTTTGCACAGATTATTGGCTTATAAGAGCAATTTAGATAAAATTCATATATGAAGAAAAAAATCCTAATACTTGACGACAAGGAGACCATCGCAAAGGTGCTCTCCATCTATCTTATGAGCGACTACGACGTGCAGTGGTTGCCCGACGGATTACAGGGTGTGAAGTGGTTACAGGCAGGTAATACGCCGGATTTGATCATCTCCGACATCCGTATGCCGGGCATGCGTGGTGACGACTTCCTGGAGTGGATCAAGCAAAACGAACTATTCAAGCATATTCCCGTGATCATGTTGTCCAGCGAGGATTCCACGAGTGAGCGCATCCGTCTGCTGGAGATCGGGGCTGAAGACTATATAGTGAAGCCTTTCAACCCGATGGAGTTAAAAATCCGCGTAAAGAAGATCATTCCCTAATATATATATTATATGATAGGTGTAATCTATCTTGGAACCAATACCGAGACGCAGGAACGTCTGAAATACATTCCGGGGCGCCTTGTTCAGTTCACCGAGAATTACAAGAATGCAGCATCGGCATGCGTGCCTCACGTACGCAACGAGCATTTCATTGTATTCTTCGAGCAGAACGAGCGTGCCGAAGACGTGACTGCCATCACCTATATCCGAAAGAAGAGCAAGAACGCCTATATCATCCTACTCACCCGCAACCTCAGCGATGAAGACCGCAAGATTTATCAGAAGTGCGGTATCAACGATACGATAGCCATCAACGCGTCCGTCACGGAACTGAACAAGAAGATCCAGTTCATTTCCGACCGCGAGGGTATGCTTTTCAACGACCAGGCCCCACGTTACAGGATGCTGAAGTTCAAGATTCCCGTATGGAAGCGCCTGTTCGACATTTTCTTCTCTGCCCTGGGCATCATCATTTTGTCGCCCGTCTTTATCATTACCGCCATTGCCATCCGTCTGGAGAGCAAGGGACCTGTGATCTATAAGTCCAAGCGTGTAGGCACCAACTACACCATCTTCGATTTCCTGAAGTTCCGTTCCATGTATGTCGATGCAGACCAGCGTCTGAAGGATGTGGCCAAGGAAGAAGGTAACCAATATGCCGAGAAGGGTGAAGAGGAGCAGAAGGCGAACATCACCGCCCCATTAGGTGAAGAGGCAGAGATGATGATGATGAACATGGGCATGGAGTCCGACATGATGATTAGCGACGACGAGGTGATGCTCGTCGGAGATGACTTTGTCGTGGCAGAAAGCGACTTTAACAAGGAAAAAAAGGAAGAAATCGAGAATGCCTTCGTCAAGATTGAGAACGACCCGCGTGTCACCAAGGTGGGCAAGTTCATCCGCAAGACGAGCATCGACGAACTTCCCCAACTCTTCAATATCCTCAAGGGCGATATGTCCATCGTGGGCAACCGTCCTCTCCCACTCTACGAGGCCGAGAAACTCACTGCCGATGCCAGCATCGACCGTTTCATGGCCCCAGCAGGCCTTACCGGTCTTTGGCAGGTGGAGGAGCGCGGCAAGGGCGGCATGATGTCCGCCGAGGAGCGCAAGCAACTCGACATCACCTATGGCCGCACCTATAACTTCAAGTTAGACATGCAGATTATTTTCCGCACCCTGACAGGCTTCATGCAAAAAGAAAACGTATAAAAATAAAATAGAAAACAATCATAAAGACAATGAATAAATTAAGTCGTTTAATCGTATTTGCAGCCCTCTCGGCACTGAGCACGGCATCTTACGCCCAGTTCAACGAGAGTGGTATTTCAGCAGGATTCTTTGACGGGAGCAAGGAACAATCCATCAATTTCTCCGAGTTCCACCTGCCCCCATTGGCCGTACTTTTCGAGAATGCCAAAGCCACACCACAAGTAATGTCTCTCCAAAAGGCTCAGGAAATCGCTGAGGCAGAAGTCGCCAAACAGAAGAGACATATCTTCTCATTCATCAATGGCCACGCCAGTTATGGCTATGGTAAAACTGACATGTGGGGACAAGGCCAGTCAGAATCCTCTTACTTAATTTTAAAGCAATACCAAGGCTCCGAACAGAGTTATTGGAATGTGGGCGTTAGCCTTTCAGTACCATTGGAAGACATCTTGGATTTGTCTGCTTCTGTAAAACGTGCAAAACTGCAGGTTGATCAGAAAATCTTTGAGAAAGACATGGCTTATGACCAATTGAAATTACAAATTGCAGGTCTTTTCACAAAAATCACAAATGATTTAATATCCTTAAAGACTGCAAGCGAAAATGCTGCCATGTATCAAGGCGCAGGTGCTCTAAATTTGGAAGATTTCCATAATGGTAATATGAGTATCGAAGAATTTGCGTGGACAAAAACGCGAGAAAATGGAGCTGTCCTTTCTTATCAAGAACTACAAACATCAATTATTACGGATATATTAACTCTTGAAATAATTACTCATACGCCGATCCTAACAAATTCTACTACAGAGATTACATTAGATAACAATATTCAAAAGACAGAAAAACAGATTGCCAAAGAAAACAAAAAAGTCGAGAAGCGCATCAAAAAAGCAGTTGAAGAAGAAGAAAAGAAAATTGAGGCTTTAGAAAAGGCGGAGAAGAAAGCAGAGAAGGCCGCAGCAAAAGCAGAAAAGAAAGCAAACAAACAGAAATAATCACGTAAAATTATATAATTATGGATTTGTTCAGATATATCGTTCGTTTTTTATATAAGATTCGTTGGTATTTAATCATCTTACCACTGATTGCCTTGATTGTAGCATGGTTTTTGACACGCCATTTGGAACGGGTATATGATGCCAATACGACCATTTATACCGGTATGATAACTGCCTATAATCTAGAAGGGGGTACTGGAGCCTCAGGTAATACTCAAGCAAACTTGACTAATCTGATGATAATGATTACGACGGATAACACTATTCACGAAGTTGCACTTCGCTTGTTTGGTCGATGCATGATGTATGGAAATCCAAATAAAGACAACAATTATATTTCTGCAGAGCACTTCCGCCAACTCAATGCTTCTGTCCCTGCAGAAGTTAAAGCACTGATTAATCATAATAGTGAACAAATCACCTATTCCAATTTGAAGGCATACGAGCGTCCTATGCAGGATAACTATCTGTTTGGACTAACCAATTACCATCCATGGTTTGGAATAAACAGTATTACCTCACGATTAAAAGTTACCCGTCTTAAACAAAGTGACATTATTGATATTGCGTACTCTGCTAACGATGCGGGTATTGCTTTTAACACATTGGATATATTAAATGAAGTGTTTGCCCGTCAATATTCCGATTTAAGATATGGCGAAACGAATAATGTAATTAGATTCTTTGAACGTGAAGTGGCCCGTCTTTATAAAATTTTGACTAGTGCAGAAGATGACCTAATCCGCTATAACGTTTCTAAGCGTATCATTAACTATGGTGAACAAACTAAAGTTTTGTCTGGATTGGATGGTAATCAAAAAGTTTCTGACAATAATTTATTAATGAACTATACAACCGCGAAATCCTTGATGGATTATTTGGAGCGCCAATTAGGTGACAGAGCAAAAGTCATTCGTGCC
>JAFWTK010000022.1 GCA_017518935.1 Prevotella sp. | reverse complement strand
CCACCTCATGAGGTTTTATGTGCAGGTTTTCCATGTCAAGCATTGTCAAAAGCGGGAAGTCGATTAGGTTTTAAGGATAAAACAAAAGGAACACTTTTCTTTGATATTATGCGTATAATAGACTACCATCATCCTAAATACGCACTATTAGAAAATGTTAGAAACCTGGCAAGTCACGACCACGGTAATACATGGAGGGTAATTCATGATGCATTGGATAATGCTGGATACAATGTGATAGATGAGCCGGTAATCTTTAGTCCCCATTATATAGGCATCCCACAGCATAGAGAGCGCGTTTTTATAATGTGTGTAAGAAAAGACATAGGGACTCTTCCTCCATTTTATTTTAATATAAACAAAATTCCCTCTTGTAGTATAGATGACATTCTTTTAAAGGATGGCGAGATAGATGACCTAGAAAGATATAAATTAAGAGATGACCAGATAGAGTGGATAGATTTATGGAATGAGTTTATCCAAAATATAAAATGTGACAAACTTCCAGGCTTTCCTGTGTGGGCTGATTCTCTCTGTTCATTAGAAGACAATCATTTAGTAAAAGATTGGGATAATTTGCCTAAATGGGAAAGAAACTTTATTATAAAGAATAATGAACTGTGGAAGAATAATAAAGATTTTATTGCATATTGGCTGCCAAAAGCGCAAAAGAACCAGAATTTTTTTGGAGCAAAGGCAAAACTAGAATGGCAAGCTGGCGAAACTGATAAGCCTGATCTCTGGGAGAATATTATGCAGATTAGACCCTCTGGTCTTCGTGTTAAGCCTGGGACTTATTTCCCTGCCCTCGTTGCAATTACACAGACTTCAATAGTTGGAAAAAAGAAAAGATTTCTAACCCCTAGAGAATGTGCGAGACTTCAGAGTTTTCCCGATACCTTCCAATATGATGATAAGAATGCTCAGGCATATAAGCAATTCGGAAATAGTATTAATGTGGAACTGGTAAAATTCTTTGCGAGATATATGTTTGGCGACACTATACTCCATCATAAGTATTCCAAGGATGTCCAGTTCCCACCAGATAAAAGACAGTTAGAATTAAGTTTTTTAGAAGTTGTATAGACAAAGCACTGCGAAAGCGGTGCTTTTTTAATGATACTTATTGTGGGTTTATGGAGAGAGTAGAACTAATTGAATTAGGCAAGATTATCAAGTCTAAGCGTGAGTTGAAAGGACTCACGCAACTTGAACTTGCAGAGAAGTCTGGTGTGGATAGAAATTATATCGGCATGTTGGAGAGAGGCGAGCGAAATCCTTCTTATCTCTCTTTGTTGAAAATTGCTAAGGGATTAAATATTCAAGTGTTTAATTTAGTAAAACCATAATTATGTTATACCCTAATACATTGAACGAAATTGAGAAAAACACCAACCCTGGTGTTGAATATGAGATTGCTTTGTTCGCCAGATTAATTGAATCAAAAGCGGAAGAGTATAAGAAAGTCCTTTGCTCTATTGATAAACGAAGTGATAAGTTGAAAGTGTTGGAAATTCAAAAGAATACAAGCATTCAATTAATTGTAAATGAATTGAAAAAACGAGGATATTCTCTCATAGATGCTTCATTCGAAACCCAAAATGACAATGTAGGACCATCAGATATTGTTTTGGAAGTAAAAGATAGTAGTGATAAAATATCAAAATTAGGGTTGTCGGTTAAGTATAAAAACAAAAATTCGTTGAATCCCACAGCAAGAAAATATATCACAGACGATCAAATCAAAAAACTGAAATGTCTATATGATAACGAATATATTCCTAAATATATAGAAGAGATGAAAAAAACATACGGGAATATATCCAACTGGAACAGGAAACGGTCTAAGGTTGCGGACGCTTTTTACGATTTGATAAGAGATGCTGTAATAGAGAATTGGCCAAACGTTTCCAATAAAACTACTCTTTTGGCGCAAATGTTTCATGCAAATTCTCCTATTCCATTTTGGGTAATAAACTATTCAGATAGAGGCTATTCTATCGAAACAGACCTGAAAACTGTTGACGAAGGAAAAGTTAATGATATTGTTGTTGAGAAATATTGTGATGCCTTTGTCGCATTTAAGTTAGATGGAAGAATAATAGGTAAAATCCAGGTTAAATGTAATAATGGCTTTATTGAAGATCAATTTAACCATGCGGGTAAAGCCAAGAAAAAGAAACCTGATTTTATTATCGATGGCGCTCCGAGAATAAAAGGGAAACCTTTTGGCTCGTGGGATTTTACATTAGGGAAGAATTAAACAAGAATTAATATGTTAAAAGAATTATTCGCAAGGAATAAGGATATCATAATTAATACTGATATTGATGGGGTTTTATCAGGTTTGCTTCTTGTAAAATACTGTCAGTGCAATATTGTGGGATTTACAAATAGCAAAGATACGGTTTGGCTTGCAGATGGGCATGATGATTTGTATGGTAGTGTCTATGTGGATATGTTTGTTACGGATCCTAATGCAATATGCATTGACCAACATGTAGTTGCACTAAACGATGCACATATGCAAAAAAACAGAAACAGCAAACAGTTGTTTAGTCCTCAGAGTGATGATGTCAATAATCTTAGGGTATTCAATTCATGGGGTTTTAAGAATAAATATCCTTTCGGTACATTTCAATACATAGTCGCAAAATTGGAGAGTGAAGGGATTAATATTCAATTACCGAACCTTTACGATACAGTACCTAATTCAGATATAACAATAGGAGACTTGTTAAGCCGTCCAGACGACGCAATGAAAACCACTCTATTTGCATATAAGTCAAACGCCCAAAATTGGTGGAGTTGGCTGAAAAATCTGGCTCCAAATGGTAGCATAGACCAACTTAAGGGATATCTTGATTATTTAGAATCAGTTGCAGATGCAAAAGTAGATGCAGTTGTATTACCGAATGGGAAAAGACATAAAGTAAAAGATTACGATAATCAAAGGAAAGAGGATGTCGAAGCAATAAAAAAGCGAACAAAAGAATACTTCAAAAACAATTTCCAATGTAAAACTAATGATGGCGGATATAATAATATCGTGGATAAAAAAGGAAATATCTTAATCAATATAAAAAATTATATTAGTAACATAGCAACTCTTATTGGTTTGCAGGATGTTATGATACCTATTCACTATAATATTCATAAAGGCGTGTATTGTAGGACTCGCTGGCTAGATATTTTTTCTCCGGATTTTCTTGCCAATTATACGATTGCAGGGCATAAAATATTTTCGTATGCTTTTATTTATGGGCCGGATAATGATGGACAAACAAATTTCAGTTTCACAATAGACATGCAATAATCAAGAATAGTGATATGAGACATCGCATAAAATCGGGAAAGATTGGCTCCTTTGCACCAGAGAAAGAAAAGGTGATAACGGAGGAATTGGAAGATAGGGAGATTGAAGAGGAGGTCGAAGGCATCTTCGAGGAGGATTCTGCGTTCAGCAATGACGATGAGGCGTTGGCTGCGATGGAGTTTTACGACAGTCCAGATGAAATGGAATGAAAAGAATAGAAGTCGTAGCAGCGATAATCCATGACGATGAAGGCCGTATCTTTGCCACTCAGCGTGGATATGGAGACTATAAGGACGGCTGGGAGTTTCCTGGGGGTAAGATGGAACCTGAGGAATCGGCTGAGGATGCACTGAAACGAGAGATCTGGGAGGAATTAGAAACTCGTATCGAGATAGAAAGGTTGGTTCAGACGGTGGAGTGGGACTATCCTGAATTCCATTTGACAATGCACTGTTTTTGGTGTCACGTGGAGAGTGGAGGTTTGACGCTGAAAGAACATGAGGCGGCCAAGTGGCTGGATAAAGCAGAGTTGGATAGCGTGGATTGGTTGCCTGCTGACAGAATTGTGGTTGAAACGATTAAATAATAAGGTATATGGATTGGTTACACATTATTGCAGTTGCTGCATTGGTTGTTATTGGCGTGGTTATCTACTTGAACAAAAGGAAAGGATAATGACGATGAAGAAGTGGGTTGTTTGCTTATGTCTGGTGCTGGCTTCGCTTGAAGTGCTGGCCCAGAAAGAGAAAGAGGACTCGCTGGGGATGACTATCATCAAGGAGAACCCGATTACTTCGGTGAAGAACCAGAGTCGTAGCGGTACGTGCTGGGACTATGCGACGGTGGGTTTCTTCGAAGGGGAGATTCTTCGGAAGACGGGGCGCACCTACGATCTCTGCGAGATGTTCGTGGCGAACAAGAATTACGTGGATGAAGCCATCTTCTATGTGAGGATGCATGGCGACAGCCGTTTCTCCGAGGGCGGTTCGGCGGATGATGTGCTGGCGGTGCTGAAGATACATGGCATCTGTCCTGAGGAGGCGATGCCAGCACCGGGTTCGTTGACAGGCGACTCACTGGCTAACTTCACGGAGTTCTTCAGCGTGCTTACGCCTTATATCGAGGCTGTGGCCAAGAACAAGGCGAAGAAACTCTCGCGCCAGTGGCTCGAAGGCTATCAGGCTATCCTCGATGCTTATTTAGGCACATGTCCTGAGAAATTTGTCTATGAGGGGCGCGAATATACACCGAAGAGTTTTGCCGCGAGTCTGGGACTTGACTTCGATGACTATGTGAGCATCACTAGTTATATACATCATCCTTTCTATGAGTCGTTTATCATCGAGGCACCTTATAAGTGGCGCCCCTGTTTGAGTTATAACGTGCCGATAGATACGCTGATGAACATCATTGATACGGTGCTCGACAAAGGATATAATGTGTGTTGGGGTGGTGATGTGAGTGGTAATGGCTTCGACCGCCAGGGGCTGGCTCAGGAGAAGACAGAGCCAACCCAGCAGTTGCGACAGCAGCGGTTTGATACGTGGGATGCCACCTACGATCATGTGATGCTGATCTATGGCAAGGCCGTCGACAAGTACGGACGGAAGTATTATATGGTGAAGAATTCATGGGGCGAGACAGGCAACTATCAGGGAATATGGTATATGCGTGACAAGTACGTCGCACTGAATACCACCTATATCTTCTTGAACCGCCACGCCCTCAAAAACGAGGATTTATTTACTCATTGAGAGGTGCCTTTTTCAACTGTTCAATTCCAAAGATTTTTGTAACTTGGCACTCGAGTGGATGACAAGAAGTATCTTCAGAGCCTGATCAAAGAGGGCGAACACCAACAACAGGACTTCAAGTATCGCATTTCCGATGCTTTGACGTTGGCCAAATCGGTATCAGCCTTTGCCAATACTGACGGAGGACGACTCCTCATTGGTGTCCGTGACGACGGCCAGATGTCTGGTGTCCGTTCTGAGGAGGAGATTTATATGATGCACCAGGCTGCCTATCGCTATTGTCGTCCGGAGGCCAGCATTAAGTTCGATACCTATCACGTAGATGGGCGTACCATTGTCATCGCCACCGTCCCGCCATCCGACAAACGTCCCATTTGTGTTGTCAATGAAGGTGAAAAACCACGTGCCTACCTTCGTATAGCCGACGAGAATATCGTTGCCTCCTCCGTGCATATCGCTATCTGGCGTGAGTCGCAAACACCAAACGGCACCATGATGACTTATACCGATACCGTAAGAAAACTATTGGATGCTATGAAAGACCAGTGTCTTACCCTCAACCAGATTGTCCGTTGTTCTGCCATTCCCCGCCACAAAGCCATCGTTCTTCTTGCCCGCCTTATCCGTTTCGGCACCGTCCAATGGGAATACACAGACCAGAAATTCCTGTTCTGCCTACGATAAATGCGCGTCGTTACCCACGACAAGTTCCAGTGGCCATCTCCTTCTTCTAATCATCATTTTGGCATATTATTAAAAAAGTGGGAAACAATTAAATCTTTTTTCTTATCTTTGCGTCTTGTAATGTAGAAGGGCTTCCGAAAGGGGCTCCAAAAACATCAAAACGAAATAGAAGCATGAACAAAGAAACGGAACAGATGCTGGCAGAACTAGAAAGAATTGTCGTTGAGCGACAAGACTGGCTCTTCCGTTTTGCGTATATGCGTATCGGCATCAGAGAGGATGCGGAGGACGTGGTGCAAGAGGTGCTGCTGAGCGTATTCCGACGACTGCGTGAGAAGACGGGTGTGGACAGTGTGGAGCAATATGTCATCAGAGCCATCAGCAATGCCTGCACAGACTATTTCCGACGGAAGTCACTCACAGTGGTGTCGCTCGACAAGGCCGGGCAAATACCTGTCAGCGAAGGCGACAGACAGATTCACGAGGAGTTCGTCAGAATCAACCGTCTGCTCGACGCGCTACCAACAGAGCAGGCAGAGGTTGTAAGGCTGAAATGCTACGACGATCTGACATTCAGGCAGATAGCCGAGTTGCAAGACATCCCGGAGGCAACGGCAAAATCACGCTACCGCTATGCCATCATGCACATTCAACAAGAAATCAAAAAGAAAGGAGACAAGATATGAACGATTTTGAAGACATCGAGCAATTGCTCAAACCGCAATGCGAGTTTAAGGCATCAGACACCTTAAAGCAGGAGGTGCTGGAAAAGGCCCGCGAGGAAATTCATCCTCGTCGCATTTTCAAGATGTGGCCTTGGCTGGCTGCCGCTTGTGTAGCAGGATTTATCATCATGTTACTGATGCCTCCAAGGCCTACGACAGAGAATCCGGCAGAAGGCCAGCAACTTGTGGCGGAGAAAGTCGAAACGCCGAAAGTCGCAAAAGACTTGCAAGCAGAACCTACGCCAGAGCCGGAAAACATCAGTATTGAAACGCCTGTACCGTCAAAGGCTGCATCAACCCCTCAAAGGCCTCGCCGGGTCGTCAAGAAAGAACCCGTCGAAGAACCTCAGGAAGAGCCCGTTCAGATGAGCGAGGAAACGAGGATACAACTGCTCTTGGCAACCCTCAACAAAGATGTGCCGCAGATGGAGGACATCAGTACTGAAGAAGAGATTCGCCAGATACGCATGCGAGGTGAACGACTGACCAGCTTGTGTAATTTATAACAACAAAAAAAAAACAGATAACAGATATGAAACGTATTATTTCCTTAATCATATTCGCAGCACTGCAATTGGGCTGTCTCGCACAAGTCAACCCCAAATTAGAAAGTCTCTATGCCTATCTGAAGGCTAATGGCTTGGTGAAAGGTTATACCCTCAGCAATCAGCACGAAGAAGGACTCCGCAAGGAATATTCCTTCGAATTCATGCTTTATGAAGAAGAACCGAGTCCCTTCTTGGAGGATTATTTCAAAACCCCACTCAAAGCAAAGGCTGACAGCGTCAAACGTGCAGAGCAGCCTAAACTGCGCGAAGCCTTTAAGCAAGTTCGCAGAACCCTCAGCGAACTGACCGAAGATGCTGTAGAGAGTTATAGTTACGAATATCACCAGGGCGGACACGACACCATAACCACAGTCATTGTACTCAAAAACTTTACCGAAGGACCCATTCCTAAGTTTTTAAGGTATCCAAACATCACCCACATGGATGGGTTCAAAATACCAGAGATGGTCCATTTCAACTACAGGGGGTATAAGTATCCTGGTTCGTATAGCGTTTCTCCCCTCGGACAGGGCAGACTCGAGGTCAATGCCATAGTGGATACAGCCCTTTACGCCACACAGGACTTTGATGTCATGACCCTCCACAAGACCATTCTTCCGCTGCTGAAAGACAAGACCATCAAGCGCCACACGATCCATTGCCAGCACGACAGCACGTTCGACGTCTTTCCTGCTAATGACGTTACATTTTCAAACGCGACACTCAGGTGCCAGAAGACCAAGCGTGCTCGTGGTGACAACAACCTGACGGTCTATAAGTTCACTTCCGAGGATAAGGCCAAGACGGTGCTCCATCAGATCATGGAATGTGTTCGCCAGCACGTCGCCGAACACCCCAGAGAAGCCTATACCATCTATTCCGACGAATACTTCCCCCCACAGAATGTAGAAACGATGTTCAAGTGCGGAACTTATGAGTACGAATATAATCTTGAACGGCCTCGCACGTCGATGACCATCGACACCACGATGGACGAAGAGGGCTTCTATATCCTCATCAACGTCTTTGAAGACGACGAAGTCCTTCCAAGCGAATGGAAGACCCTGAAGGAAATGGTGAACGGCAAGAAGGTTTACTACAAAGACAAATTGTGACGTCACTTGAGTCCCTTCATGCTCAGCGAGATGCGGTTGCGGCGGTGGTCTACCTCGATGACCCGAACGCGGATGTGCTGATGGAGTTTCACCACATCGGTAGGATGAGCGATGCGACGGTTGGCCATCTGTGAGATGTGCACCAGACCATCCTGATGGACACCGATATCCACGAAGGCTCCGAAGTTGGTGATGTTGGTGACGATACCAGGCAGTTCCATTCCTTCGACAAGGTCATCGACGGTGTTTACACGGGAATCAAACTCAAACTCCTCAATCTGTTGGCGCGGATCACGACCCGGCTTTTCCAGTTCTTTGAGGATATCCGTGAGGGTAGGAATGCCCACCTCTGCCGTCACATAGTGCTTGATGTCTATGGCCTCACGCTTCTCCTTATTATTAATAAGGTCTGCAACGGTACAGTCCTGATCCTTTGCCATCTGTTCTACGATGGCGTAACTCTCAGGATGGACGGCAGAATTGTCGAGGGGGTTCTTGGCGCCAGGGATGCGGAGGAAACCTGCACACTGTTGGAAAGCAGAAGGACCAAGGCGAGGCACCTTCTTCAGTTGGGTGCGAGAAGTGAAGGCACCATTCTCCTTACGATAATCCACAATATTCTTGGCGAGGGTGGGGCCAAGTCCGCTGACGTACATCAGAAGATGCTGCGAGGCGGTGTTGAGGTTGACGCCCACATTGTTGACACAACTCTCGACGGTCTGGTCGAGTGAGTGCTTGAGTTTCGTCTGGTCCACATCGTGCTGATACTGTCCCACGCCGATGCTCTTGGGATCAATCTTCACCAGTTCGGCGAGGGGATCCATCAGGCGACGCCCAATCGAGACGGCACCGCGAACGGTGACATCCTCATCAGGAAACTCGTCGCGGGCGATCTTTGAGGCGGAATAGACGGAAGCCCCATCCTCAGATACAGTAAATACTTGTGGCATCTCTCCCTCGCCTCGTGAGGGAGAGATGTCATAACGTCCGGCGAGGACGTCTTTGATGAAATTGTTGGTCTCACGGCTGGCGGTACCGTTGCCGATGGAGATGGCTTCAATCTGGTATTTCTTCAGCATCTTCTGGATGCTCATGGCTGCCTCCATCCGTTTGTTGACAGGCGGGTGGGGGAAGATGGCCTCATGGTGTAGGAGATTACCCTGTGCATCAAGACAAACGACTTTGCATCCTGTACGGAAACCTGGGTCGACACCCATCACCCGTTTCTGACCTAAGGGTGCACCAAGCAATAGTTGCCGAAGGTTTTCAGCAAAGACGTGGATGGCTTCTTCGTCAGCCTTCTCCTTGCTGAGGGCTGCAAACTCCGTCTCGATGGAAGGCTTGAGCAGGCGCTTATAACCATCCCCGACGGCTTCAGCCACTAATTTCCCGCATGGTGTGTTACCATAAACATAATGCCGCTGAAGGCGTTCGATGCATTCGTCGTCATCAGGAGAGATGCTGATGCGGAGGATGCCCTCGCTCTCGCCTCGGCGCATGGCGAGCAGCCGATGGGATGAACAACGTTTGAGTGGCTCAGACCAGTCGAAGTAGTCGCTATACTTAGCGGCCTCCTCGCTGTCGGCTTTTGCCTTTATCACTTTGGAGGTAATGACAGCCTGACGACGGAAGGCACCTCGCAGTTGCTGGCGACTCCGTTCGTCCTCGCTGACCATTTCAGCAATGATGTCCTGCGCCCCCTTGATGGCAGTCTCGGCATCTTTTACATCGCCTTTCACATATTTCTCTGCGGCATGCTCAGGATCACGCTCCCGCTGTTGCAGGAGAATCATGGCGAGTGGCTCCAAGCCCTGTTCACGGGCCACCTGGGCTCTGGTGCGACGTTTGGGCTTATAAGGCAGGTAGATATCCTCCAGTTCGGTAGCATCCCAACAGTCAGCGATGCGCTTCTCCAATTCGGGTGTCATCTTGTCGAGGTCGGTGATGGTCTTGACAACCGTCTCCTTGCGCTTTTGGATTTCCTTATAGCGTTCGTACTGATTGCTGATGGCGGCAATTTGAACCTCGTCGAACCCTCCCGTGCGTTCCTTTCTATAACGGGAGATAAAGGGGATGGTACAGCCCTCGTCGAGAAGGGCGAGTGTGTTATCGACAGCCCGTTCCTGTAGGTTGAGTTGTTGGGCAATCAGTTTCGCAAAGATGTTCTTTTCCATACAAATCGTTAATTTATGCTGCAAAAATACGAATAATCCGTGAGAAATGTGTACTTTTGCAACTTGAAACTGAAAAATAAATGAGAAATAAGATGATAATTGTTGTCTTGTCGTTGTTTTCGGTGCTTGTTTCCATACAGGCTCAGGAGACTCCGAACGAGCGACAGGCCAAGCGAATCTTCAATCAGGCATACCAGCAGGTCTTCGGCGAACAGGGAGCAACTCTGCGCTATGACGTGAATATCACGGGTATCTACAAGACCTGGGGAAATATCTGGTATAAAGGCAAGAAAAGCAGGTTCGTGGATGCGAAGATGAACTCTTGGAACGACGGCACCACGGTCTATACCATCAAAAAAAAGAAGAAAGAGGTGGAGATTCATGATGCCAAGAACAACAAGTCGGACAAGTATTCGAGCAAGTTCAAGTTTGTCCCAGAAAACTTTGATTACAGTATTGCCAATCATGAGGAGGGACTGATGCTGACATTAAAGGCTAAGAAAGGTGTCAAGGGAGGTATCAGGGAAGTACATGCACTGGTGAAACGCCAGACCTATGAGCCCATCCGGGTGCGTATCAAGATTTCAATTATCTGGACCACCATTAAGATTTCCAATTTTAAGTCGGGTGGCATTACAGACGAGATGCTGCGTTTCCCCGCTGAACAGTATAAGGATTATAAGTTTGTTGACAAACGATGATATCGGTAGAAGGACTAAAAGTGGAGTTCGGCGTCAAGCCGTTGTTCGCTGATGCGAGTTTCGTTATCAACGACAGAGACCGTATTGCCCTAGTGGGAAAGAATGGGGCAGGCAAGTCGACGCTGTTGAAAATCCTTTGCAGACAGCAGAAACCGACGGCCGGTAACGTGAGTGTGCCTGCCGACTGTCGTATCGGTTATCTGCCGCAGGTGATGATCTTGCAGGATGAGACAACGGTGAGGCAGGAGGCTCAGAAGGCTTTTGCCGATATCACGAGGATGAAAGAGCGTCTGGAGAAGATGAACCAGGAACTTGCGGAACGTACCGACTACGAGAGCGAGGGTTATCTGGCACTGATCGAAAAATATACGACGGAGCATGACCGCTATCTGATGCTGGGGGCTGAGAACTATGAGGCGGAGATAGAACGCACGCTGATGGGACTCGGTTTTCTGCGTACGGACTTCGATCGGCCTACGTCGGAATTCTCCGGCGGTTGGCGTATGCGTATCGAACTGGCGAAGATCCTCTTGCAGAAACCCGATGTGCTGTTGCTCGACGAGCCCACCAACCACCTCGACATCGAGAGTATCCAGTGGCTGGAACAGTTCCTGGCGCAGAGTTCGAGTGCCGTTGTGCTGGTGAGTCACGACAGGGCCTTTATCAATAATGTGTCAAACCGTACGTTGGAAATCTCTTGCGGACAGATCATAGACTATAAGGTGAAGTACAATGAGTACGTTGTGCTTCGCAAGGAACGACGTGAGCAGCAGTTGAGGGCTTACGAGAACCAGCAGAAGGAAGTTGCTGATATGAAAGACTTTATAGAGCGTTTTCGCTATAAGGCCACGAAGGCTGTTCAGGTGCAACAGAAGATCAGACAACTGGAAAAGATCGTCCCCATCGAGATCGACGAGGTGGATAATTCTGCGATGCATCTGAAGTTTCCGCCTTGTCTGCGCAGCGGCGATTATCCCATCATCTGTGATGAGGTGCGCAAGGACTATGGGACCCATACCGTATTTGACCATGTGACGCTGACCATCAAGCGAGGCGAGAAGGTGGCGTTTGTGGGTAAGAACGGCGAGGGAAAGTCTACGTTGGTGAAATGTATCATGGGTGAGATTCCCTTTACGGGGGAGTTGAAGATAGGCCATAATATCCAGATCGGCTACTTTGCCCAGAACCAGGCGCAGTTGTTGGATGAGGGTCTCACTGTGTTTCAGACCATCGACAACGTGGCGAAGGGCGATGTCCGCCTGCGTATCAACGATATCCTGGGGGCCTTTATGTTTGGTGGCGAGGAGTCGGATAAGAAGGTGAAGGTGCTTAGTGGGGGAGAAAGGAGCCGTCTGGCGATGATCCGTCTGCTGTTGGAGCCTGTCAACCTGCTGATTCTCGATGAGCCGACGAACCATCTCGACATGCCTTCGAAGGATGTGCTTAAAGAGGCTATCAAGGCCTTCGACGGTACAGCGATTATCGTCAGCCACGACCGAGAGTTCTTGGATGGCCTGGTGACGAAGGTCTATGAGTTCGGTGGCGGAAAGGTGAGGGAGCACCTCGGAGGTATCTACGACTTCCTCCAAGCAAAAAAGATAAGTGAACTCAGTGAACTGGGTAAGACCAATGGAAGTACAAACCGTCTGTACGACCAGTACAAGCCTTCTGTACAGCCAGTACAAGCCGTTTGTACCGACAGTACAAAGCAGGTGTACTCCACTGAAACCATATCCAAGGCGCTCAGTTATGCTGAGCACAAGGAACGGCAGAAGCGTAAGAACCGTGCTGAAAAGGCGGTGAAAGAGTCGGAGGCTAAGATTGAGAAGATGGAGGCACGCCTGAAAGAACTCGACGACCTGTTGATGATGCCTGAGAATGCTTCGGATATGGTGCTGGTGACGGAATATACCCAGACCAAGCAGACACTCGACGAAGAGATGGAGCGTTGGGAACGCCTGAGCGAAGAACTAGAAAAATAAGATGCGCCTCAAACATGAGGCGCATCTTTTTTATGATTACGATGAGAGTGAAACTTACTTCACCATCACTTTCTTACCATTGATAATGTACAGACCCTTCTGGGCTTTCTCTACACGCTGACCGTTCAGGTTGTAGATAGTAGCACTGTTCTGCTTCTCTGCAGTGAAGCCACTGATGCCAGTAGGAACTTCTTGTGCCTCTTTGTATTCTTCTACTTCTTTGATGAGGTCGTAGAGGGCCTTGCCCATTTCTACCAAAGTGGCAGAGTTCAATAAATATGCCGCGGCTTTAGTTTTGATGGTGGTGTAAGCGGCTTTTACTTCAGAGACATCCTTACCTGCAGCTTCAGCATCGTCAATCAAAGTTTTCACTGTGTTCATGTATGTCGCTGCAGCACCAGTCATGTCTCCCTTCAGTTGCTTTATGGCTGCTATGAGGTTCGGGAGGTCGCTCTTGATGTCACTTGGTGAGAGGATGATGGATTGGATGATGGATTGGATGGCTTCGAGATCGCTATTGATAGTCTCGCTTCCCATCTTCTGGAGATAGTCGTTGACCTTGCCCATTGCGCTTTGTGCATACGGTAAAGCATTGCTGGCCAGTGCCAGTAAACTGTTAGATATAGCGTCGAAGTCAGTCCCATCGAGGGCTGTTTCGGCGGCAGTAAAATAAGCGTCGAGATTAGTAGCGGCATCACCGTCGAACGTAGCGAAGAATTGCTTTGCTTCATCCATAACCTCCTTTGTTTTGTCTTTAGTGGCTTTACCAAGATCTTGCAGTTCAGCGATCACATTTGCTGGCGAAGCATCTGGGTTTAATAAAAGTGCCTCAGCATTTGAGGTGTCTATATCGTCGAAGATCTTGGCTATAGCCACAACCTTCTTCAGACTAACCTTCGCACTATTAGGATTCATTTGGGAAAAGGCGCTATAGCCTTTACCTCCACCATCATCCCATCCTGTGATTGCAAATGTAGTCATATCGGCGACAGCAGAGAAATCGATGTCAGCCGTCTGGTTCCACTCGTTAGCCCAGTTAAGACCGTTATTATCAGGCATGTATCCATCTGCAGAATTGGGTCTCAGACGTACAAGGACCAATCCTGTGTAATTATCAGGAACCTGAGCTAAATAATAGTTAGTGCCAGGTAACTCTGTGAACGGGAACCAGGCATTGCCATTGCTATCCCAAACGTAGGCAGCATAGATTGCATTGTCAAGATTCCATACACCAGGCGAAAGAAAGATGTCCTTGGTAGCAGTGTTGGCATCGGTGAGAGGACTTGCACAAGCGCTGGTGACCGTCAGGCAGAGCAGCACGAGAATTGAAAGTAATTTTTTTCTCATAATCTAAAAATTTGAAAATTAATAATGTTAATATAGTTATGTATAATTAATTGGTGCAAAGATAGTGAAAAGTATCGGGAATGCGTCTTTTTGTTAGGGTTATTTAACAATTAGTCTCTATTTGTAATTTTTTCGTATTTTTTTTCGTTATCACAGAAAAAATGTCTAATTTTGCAGGCGTAAACATGACCTACGATGAGATCATGAAGTGTCAACAATCACATGGATTATGAGAACTAAGACATCAAACATCGTAAAGGTACTGACGGTACTCTTCACCTTTCACCTTTCACTTTTCACTTCTACGGCCCAGGGCTGGCCGCAGGACTACGGCGGCGTGATGCTACAGGGATTCTTCTGGGACTCTTTCAACGACACGCAGTGGACACGCTTGGAGAAGCAGGCTGATGACCTGGCCACAACCTTCGACTTGGTATGGATACCACAAAGCGGCAACTGTAGTGGTGCCTCAATGGGTTACGATGACCAGTACTGGTTCAACCAAAACAGCAGTTTCGGCACAGAGGCTGAACTGCGCTCGATGATCAATACCTTCAAGGCAAAGGGTATCGGCACCATCGCCGACGTCGTAATCAACCACCGCAAGAATATAAGCAATTGGGTGGATTTCCCGAAGGAGACCTACAAAGGTGTGACCTACGAGATGACATCGACGGACATCTGTGCCAACGATGATGGCGGTGCTACGAAGATATGGGCCAGACAGAACGGATACAGCCTAAGTAGCAATAACGATACCGGCACGGGCTGGGATGGCATGCGCGACCTGGATCACATGAGCGAAAACGTGCAGAATTGTGTGAAAGCCTACCTGAAATTCCTGTTGGAAGACCTCGGATATGTTGGTTTCCGCTATGATATGGTGAAAGGCTACAGTGCCTCTTATACAATGATGTACAACGAGGACAGCAAGCCGCAGTTCTCCGTCGGTGAGTGCTGGGACAGTTCAAATACCATTAAGAACTGGATAGACGGTACAGGAAAGACCAGCGCCGCCTTCGATTTCCAGTTCCGTTATACCGTGCGCAACGCTATCAACAATGGCGACTGGACCTATTTGAGCAAGCAGAACGAGGGAAACTGGCCACTCGTAAGTAATAATATCTCGAGTGGGGCCTATCGACAGTATGCAGTGACCTTTGTGGAGAACCATGACACGGAGAAGCGTGCCAATTCCTATCAGGATCCCATCAAACAAGATACCCTCGCCGCCAATGCTTACCTGTTGGCTATGCATGGTACACCGTGTGTCTTCCTCACTCATTGGAAAGCCTATAAGCAGGAAATTGCCAATATGGTAGCCGTGCGCAAGGCCGTAGGCATCACCAACACTAGTGCGGTGGAAAATATGGCCTCAAATAAAGACTACTATGCTGTGCAGACCACAGGCAAAAACGGCAAACTGCTCTGCATAGTAGGCACCAAGGCCGAGAGTTACCAGCCTACCAGCACTGAATGGAAGAAGGTTCTCAGTGGCTACAAGTTCGTCTACTACGTCAGTGGCATTGAGCCGGAGAGCATCGTCTTCCCGACGTTTATGCCAAGCACCTTCGAGAAATATGACATTACTGTCCATGTGAATGCCGACAAAGTAGGATGGAGTACTGTGAATTTCTGGACGTGGGGCGGTGACGGTAGTCATGCGCCAAAGAACGATAGGTGGCCCGGCGACAAGATAACTACTACTACCGAGGTGGATGGCAAAAAATGGTACACGCAGACCTACACGATCAATGAGGACTACGATGCCGTGAGTTTCGTGTTCAGCACAGGCTCAGGCAGTCCGCAGACAGTAGACGTGACCAACATCACCACCGACAAGTTCTTTGAGGTTTCCACTTCAAAGGAGGGTGACAAGTATCAAGTGATCGATGTCACCTCGCAGTATCAGTCCGATATCTTGCCTGGCGATGCTAACAGTGACGGAAAGGTGGATGCTAATGACATCGTGGCCATCATAAACTATATGATGGGGAATGCCCCTGCCAGATTTAACGCAGAGGCTGCCGACAAGAACGGTGACAGCATCATTAATATCGCCGACATCATAGCCCTTTTTGCCATGTTTTAAAAACTTGGTCCAAAGGTACAGATCTTTCTGGGCTTTCTCTACGCGCTGACCGTTCAGGTTGTAGATAGAAGTAATTAGTTAATAAGTATTATATTAACAATTAGTCTCTATTTGTAATTTTTTCGTATTTTTTTTCGCTATCACAGAAAAAATATCTAATTTTGCAGGCGTAAACAACATGAGAACAGTATGAAAAGAATTGTAATGATGATGGCATTGGCATCAATTTCACTGATGACAATGGCGCAGAACACATTGGGGTCGGGCCTGAATACGGCTGACTTCGACAAGAACGTTCGACCTGGTGATGATTTCTATGAGTACGCCTGTGGCGGATGGATGAAGGCTCATCCACTCCCGGCGGCTTATTCCCGTTATGGCAGTTTCGACCGCCTGCAGGAAGACAACGACAAGCGTATCAACGGTATCCTGAAGGAACTGCAAAGCAATACCTATCAGAAGGGTACGATTGAGCAGAAACTGAGTGATCTCTACAAGTTGGCTATGGATTCTACCCGTCGTAACAGCGAGGGCGTGGCACCTCTGATGCCTCTGATCAAGAAACTGGAGGCAGCCAAGACCAACCAGCAGTTGCTTGACATTCAACTGGAGTTGGCTCCATACGGAGAGCAGGAGTTCTTTTTCTGCGGATTCGGTGCTGATGATAAGAACGCGACGCAGAATATCCTGAACGTCTATCAGGGTGGCTTGTCGCTGGGACAGAAGGAGTATTATCTTGATAATGATAAGGCGACGGCTGATATCCGCGAGGCCTTTAAGAAGCACGTAGTCAAGATGTTCCAACTCTTTGGCTTCAGTAAGGGTGCTGCCACGAAAAAGATGCAGAACATCATGAAGGTAGAGACGGCTCTGGCCAAGGTGTCGAAGTCGCGTACAGAACTCCGTGACCCTGAGGCCAACTACAACAAGATGACCCTCCAAGAGTTTGAGACGAAGTATCCCAACCTGCCTCTGGTGAAGGTGATGAATGCCCAGGGCGTTCAGACCAAGTACCTGCAGGAGATGGTGGTCGGACAGCCCGCCTTCCTCGAAGGTGCCAATGCACTGGTGGCTGGTATCAAACCCGCTGAGTACCGTGATGTGATGGAGTGGGGCTTTATCTCTGGTGCTGCGAACTATCTGAGTGATGCGACAGTTGCAGAGAGTTTCGACTTCAACGGCCGTATCCGTTCGGGTCGCAAGGAGAATCACCCGTTGTGGAAGCGTAGCACCAGTCAGGTGGAGCGTGTGATGGGTGAAGCCTTGGGCAAGATCTATTCAGAGAAGTATTTCCCTGAGGCTGCCAAGCAGCGTATGATTACCCTGGTGAAGAACCTGCAGATTGCCCTCGGTGAACGTATCGCCGCCCAGGACTGGATGGACGACTCGACGAAGGTGAATGCCCTGCTGAAGTTGAATACATTCTATGTCAAGGTAGGCTATCCCGACAAGTGGACAGACCTCTCGAAGTTAGAGATAGACCCAGCGAAATCTTATTACGAAAATATGCAGGAGTGTGCTAAGTTCTGGAATAATTGGAATATTGACCATCGGGTGGGGAAACCCGTTGACCGTGATGACTGGCACATGAATCCTCAGACGGTAAATGCCTACTACAATCCTACTACCAACGAAATCTGCTTCCCTGCAGGCATTCTACAATATCCGTTCTTCGATATGAGTGCTGATGATGCCTTCAACTACGGTGCCATCGGTGTGGTAATCGGTCATGAGATGACACATGGATTCGATGATCAGGGACGCCGTTTCGACAAGGATGGAAATATGCATGACTGGTGGAAGGAGGCTGACGGAAAGAACTTTACAGAACGTACAGACAAATATGCTGATTTCTTCTCTGCCATCAACGTACTTCCCGACCTCAAGGGGAACGGCCGTCTGACATTGGGTGAGAACCTGGCCGATCACGGTGGCCTGCAGGTGGCTTGGGCTGCCTATAAGAATGCGACAAAACTGGCACCCCTCGGTGAGAAGGTCGGCTTGACGGCTGACCAGCGTTTCTTCCATGCCTATGCAGGCGTTTGGGCAGGCAATATCACGGAGGAGGAGATCCGAAACCGTACCAAGAGTGATCCCCACTCATTGGGTCGTTGGCGTGTCAACGGTGCTCTTCCGCACATCGATGCCTGGTATGAGGCCTTTGGTGTGAAAGAAGGTGATAAAATGTATATTCCAAAGGCAGAAAGACTCCAATTGTGGTGATTTTTGATGTTTTTATGGGCAAATATCATAAAAATGCCGTCGTAAATGTAAATTTACGGCGGTTTTTTTGTGTGGTTTAAGAAAAATTTATTAACTTTGCGCCAAACTTAAGTTAAAAAACCAGTTTTATGAACGATATTACACTAAATCCAGACAGGACCGACAGAGGGGCGCAAGCACTTCAGCGGGAAGAACTGGTAATGGAGAGACCGGCTGTGGAGCAGCAGCAGGCTGTGCAATTCCGGACGGCAAATGGAAATCAGTGTCCTTATTGTGGTACGATCAATGAGCCCGATGCCTTGTTCTGCGCTTCCTGTGGCCAACCCCTTGGTAAGATGAGTTGTCCGAACTGCGGCGCAGATATAGACCCTGATGCCGATTTCTGTGAGGTCTGTCACCATTATATTCGTACTGATGTCTGTTCTTTCTGTGGTGCCCATCTGACAGGCCATGAGGCTTTCTGTCCAGAATGCGGCAGCCCGAGAGGCGGCATTGTCTGTCCTGTTTGTCATACCCTCAATGATTTCGCTTTCTGTAAACAGTGCGGTACGGCCTTGACAGAAGATGCCAGGCAGTTGCTTGCTGAGTTACAGATGACGCCGGAATATAAGGAGATGCAGGCTTTGGCCAAGGAACTGGAGGAATTGGACATGTCTCTCCCGTTCTCCTCGGAAAAGGACCTGGTGCGTGACCAGTTGAATCGCAAACTGCGTGAGCGTGTGCTGACACTGCTGGCTCAGGATAGAGGTTCTTCGACACCTGTGGTGGAAAAGCCCTCCAAGCGTGTCAACAAGGAGGATCTGGAAGCCAGGAAGAAGGTGAGGGCTGATCGTCTGACGGCATTGTTGGAGAAGATGGCCCAGACGCCTCAGTCTCAACCCGCTAAGGTCCGTAACTACGCGATGGCCTGTAAGCCCCAGGGCGTCCGTTTGGCGTGGGAATGCAATTTCAAGCATGCGCTGCATTCCAGTCCCTGTGGTTGCGCCAAACCGCAGATGGGGGGCAAGTGGATTATCCTTGGTAAGAATTCAAGACAAGATATAAAAGACGATATTTAAAATGAGTACACTGAGACCTGCGATGATAGAAGACGCGAATCAGAATATGGACAGCACGATGCGTGCTCCCTCCAAATCCGCACCTGCCGCTCAAGCGATGCCAGGAGGCGATACGACGATGCGTCCTTCTGAACCGATGGTAAACGATACTGTGCTGAACAATGATAGTGACTACTTTACCCTGAAGGGGGAGAGGTACCACAATCAGAAATGCCTGAGTGACAACAGCGGTGAGGCACAGGTGTTCCTTGTTGACAAAGATGGCAGCGATTATGTGCTGAAAGTCTATTATCCGAATTTCGATGTCAACAAGAAACTGCTCCAGACCATTCATAATCTGGACTTTGAGATGATCGTCAGTCTGATTGACTACGGTAAGACATACGTGGAGGGCAAGCACCGTTATTACGAACTGATGGAATATCTCAGGGGCGGTACGCTGGCCAACTATCACTTGAACAGTAATCTGGACAAGTTCCGCAGAATAGCCTTACAGGGTGCTGCCGCACTGGCTTACTGCCATGGTAACAATATCCTTCACAAGGATATCAAACCGAGTAATTTCTTCTTCCGTGACAAGGAGCACACTGAATTGGTGTTGGGTGACTTCGGTATTTCCAGTCTGTTGGAGCAGGATGGTAAGTCGCATCGTACTACCCAGGCCCGTACGCCCATCTATGCAGCACCGGAGATGTATGCAGATGTGATTGACGGCGTGGTGGAGATTACCCCTGCAGCCGACTTCTATTCTTTAGGTATCACGCTGTTGGCGCTCTGGCTGGATGGAAATCCCATGAGCAGTAATGAGCGCGTGATGATGCGTCAGAAGAACGAAGGACGCCTGCCGCATCTGAATGAACTGCCTGATCGTGTCCGCATGATTGTGCAGGGTCTCACCTCGGTGAATCCTTTGAATCGCTGGGGATATAACGAAGTGGAGAAATGGTTTGAGGGAGAGAGCCCGAAGGTGGACATCTCGTCACCCTTCCTGAGATACAAGACGTTCATCGTCGATCCGGAGCGTAATCTGGTGGCAGACAACATCCATGAACTGGTGCCTCTGCTCATCGAGAATGAGAAGTTGGCTATCGGCTATCTCTACAACGGGCGCATCGGCAACTGGCTGGAATCGTGCGGCAATACGAAACTCAGTACCATCGTGAAGGATATTGTGGTCAACAGATATCCCGTCGACCAGCATGCCGGACTGATGGCTGCCATCTATGTGATGGAACCGACTTATTCTTACAGGGATGTGAAGGGCAGCATTTGTGATGACATCCATAGTGTGGCCATGTCGATGCTAAGTTATTCAAAGGAATACGGCATATTGCTGACAAATCCCAATGATACGCTCTTCCTCTATCTGGAGTCGCATACGAAATGTAATGTCAAGCGTCTGCGTTCCTATTTCGAGAAGAAAGAAGACTTTGATCCCCGTATTGCCGTGATGCGTGTGGTCTATGAGATAGACCCCGATATCCCCTTGATGGCCCGATATCCATCGTCTACACTCCCGGAGATCGTGAAGGCCTTCGGTAAGGAATCCATTACGGACGATGACTGGCATAGCCTGACGGATGGTCGTCTGTTGT
>JAFWTK010000199.1 GCA_017518935.1 Prevotella sp. | reverse complement strand
TGACTTGCGGACGGCAGCATTGACACGTAGGGTAATGAGGCGGTTGATGAGGAATCCTGCAAAGATGGCCAATGCAAGGAAAAGAAGAATGATGAGGGATACAGGCGAGGTGTTGTCGTGAACGCGCTCGGGGTGGAACCATTTGTCGCGAATGAGTTCGAGTTCACCGTTTTGTTCCAGACGGGTGTATTCGTCATCGATGATGTCAATCAGTTCCTTATTATAGCCGATGATACGGAGTTCACCGGCAGGAATGTCAATCTCGTCGAGTGTGATACCGTCAAGATTCAGTTCCTTGATCTTGCTGGCCAGAGGTATTTCGCCCCAGATAAAGTATTTGTAGCGTCCTGAGCAGATGCCTGTCAGTGCATCCTTAGGCGAGTGGTATTCGCGAGCAAAAGGAATGGAGTCGATATAGTTGAGACGCAGGGCGGCATAGTCATTGCGTTTGAGGATAAGGGTGTCGTGGGCGGTGAGGTCGCTGATATGGTTGAGGGGAGGGGTGGTGGCAAGGCGAGCCACTTTGAGGGTGTAGTAATTGATGTATTTTTTTGTGGAGGTGTAGGGTTCCACATTATAGTAGGCATAGAGGGCGTGGATGAGGTCGGCTTGGTGCTTCTCGAACATTTCAGAGGCAATGTACCACTCCTGCATGACGAACTTATGGGGGATGTCAAGGCGGGTGAAGATGAGGTCGAGCACTTCGATGTTGTAGCCGGAGGGCTTACCCTCGTTGTTCAGGAACTCGAAGGGCTGGAAGTCCCAGTCGCTCACGATGATAAGTGGCTTTTCATCGGAGTAACCGTATGCTTCCTTGGCGGATACAGTGAATAGTGAATAGTAAATAGTGAATAGTACTATCAGCACTCTGATCCAGTTGATGCGAATATGTTGTCTTGTTTTCATTTGCGGTCTATTTCGATTAGTTTGCAAGGGATGGATACCCAGACGATAGTACCTTCACCTTCACTGGACTTAATGGTAATTTTGCCGTTCATCTGGCTGATGATTTCCTGACAGATGCTGAGGCCGAGGCCTGTACGATGTCCGTCGGTACTCACAAATCTGTCGAAGATGCGGTCGAGCATACTCTCTGGTATACCGTTTCCTGTATCTTGGAAGGAGCATACGAGATGGTCACCTGTATAACCGTAACTGGCACAGACCTGTCCGGAGGTGGTGTTCTGTGCGGCATTGGCTATGATTTGGTCAATCACGATACCGATGGTTTGATCGTCAATTTCCACCACAAGATGATTGTATGGGTTGTCGATCCTATATGTGACATTTGGCTTCTTATAGTTGAACCAGGCTGCCTGGCAACGGGTCTCGAAGACGGCAGCAAAGTCGATGGGCTTGGGCTTGATCTCAATCATCTTGGCATCCAGGCGTGATAGGTAGAGGATGTTGTTGATGAGTTTCAACAGCGTGGAAGCACTCTCCTTGATTTGACTAATGAATACGGCTTCGTCTTCGGGTGCATGTTCCGTCTCGAAGAGTTCTGCGAATCCCACGACACTGCTGAGTGGGGTACGGATCTCGTAACTCATGTTGCGGAGGAAGGTGTTTTTCAGGGTTTCCACCTCCTGAGCCTTGATGGTCTCTCGTTCCAGTTCCTCCTCGGTGGCCTTGATCTCACTGACATCACGGCAGATGCCGAAGTAACCCGTTACGCCACCTTCACTGTCGAAGGTGGGGATGAACGACAGATGGAGATATAGTGGCATACCATGAATGTGCAGTGAGGTCTTGACAGTTGTCTTGATGGATGCAGCCGTGAGGTTGTCCATTGCGTTGAGCAGCCGTTGGGCTTTCTTTTTATAGTCCTCGTCTGTCAGTTCGATGGTACGTGTCTGCGTCAGTTTATACTGCACATGGTCGATTTCGCTGTAAATGGTCAGCATATGGCTATCGGGTGAGTAGGTGATGATACGCAGTTTACCGTTCTGCAACACATAGTCGATGTTCTTGATATACTTTCCCATCTGGATGTTGGCCTCCTGTAATAGTTGGATATTCTTCTGCAAATTTGTATAGGACTTGGCCACTTCCGTCACATTACGCCCTGTGCCGTAAATACTCAAGAGCCTGCCCTGATTATCTCGTACAGGCACTAGTTTCAGTTCATAGTACATTTCAGAGCGCTTGAGAAACATGTTCAGGACACGTTTGTCGTCAGAATTATTATGATATATCTGAGTCAGGTATATCGGTTCCATGGTGTCAAGATCAACCTCCATACCAAGCACTTGGCTGACAGATATCTTGCTTGACAGTATCTCTTCTTTCTTACCGCGGAAAGCCATCCATGCCTTCTCGTTCATATCGATGATGATGCCATTTTCGTCATAGACAACCATGTCTATCATGGCAGAGTTAAATATGGCCTGATAGCGGAGCATATTCTCCCTGGCTTCCTTTTGCTTGAGTCGCTCTTCTGTGGTGTCGCTTCGCGTACCTATAATATCTGTGGGATGTCCTTCCTTGTTGCGACGCAACACGGAGAGGGCGACGGTGAAGTTGCGCAGTTCCGAATCAGTAGCCTCGTCCTTACCAATGATATTGAGGGTGACATGTTCCTCCTTCTGGCTCGAAATACTGGCCAGAGCATTGCTGAGGCGTTCAAAATCCGAGGGCGTTGTCTGTCTGAAAAAATCGACAGAAGAATGACTCGGCATTGGATTGCCTTTTTCATCCAACGGGGTGACAGTTCTCGATGCTACATGGTATATCCAGATACGCACCTTACTGGTGTTGAGAATCAGTGCCATGCGGTTGTTGTTGGAATGCAACAAAATCTTCATTTTCTTCTCACGCTGGCGGTAGATGACATAATAGATCAGTGAAGCAAAGGCACCCAGTGCCAGCAGGATGGCCAGTCGCCATACCCAGGAGGGAATGCCAGTGTCCTGACGCTCTGGATAGAACCATTTGTTCTGGATGTATGCCAGGCGGTCCTGAGAGCGCAGGATGGTGTAGACGCTGTCGATACGTTGCAACAGACGGGGATTGTTCGACATGAACTTATATTCTCCATGCTGGACATCGACGGGAGAGAGTTCCAGATTGTCGAACTGGAATTTATGGATGAGCCATTTTAGGGAGAGCGTGTTCCACACAATCTGGCTGTTGGCGTCGAGATGTGCCTTTTGGACGGCCTCTTGCATGTCATCGTATGGGATGGCATTTTTGCCCCAGCCCTTGCGAATCATCAGATGGTGGCTGAAACTGCCATTGTGTACGATGACACGGTAATTGGCCAGGTCCTCCACCTCGTGGATGACCGCTTTGATACCTTTCTGGTGTACTATACTATGAGTGAACAGTTGGAGCACGGATTTGCTGTACATGGCATAGTCGTCGTGGAAGTGTGCATCCATACCGCACATCAGGTCAGCCTGTCCTGTCTTCAAGTCATTGAGTGCCTCGTTGGTGGGCTTCAGTTTGATGATATAGGGGATGTCAAGTTCCTTGAAGATGAGTTTGAGCAGGTCGATGTTGTAACCTACGGGCTCGCCATTCTCATTCAGGAAGGCATATGGCCAGAGATCCCATGCGTCTTCATACACGAGGGGATTGTCTTTGGTGAAGACTCTGGTACTGTCACTCTCCTGTGCGGATGCGGCTGTGAGTGACAAGAGATATGTAATCAATATCAGCCAAATTCTATTCATATATGCGGTAGCAAATTATTCACTTTTCACTTCGCAGGGTATCCAGAACCAGAAGGTAGACCCCTGGCCCTGACCCTCGGAGATGACACCTATCTGTCCATGACAGGCATCGGTAATGGCCTTGCAGATGCTCAGTCCGAGACCTGTGCCCTGTACGAAGTCGTTCAGTTTCACGAAGCGTTCAAATATTTTTCCCTGTGCTTCCTTGGGGATACCGTCGCCCGTGTCTTCGCAGTAGATATACAGTCCGTCGTTCTCGTAGCGGTAGCCGGTCTTGATATGTCCCTGATGGGTGTACTTCACGGCATTGGTCACCAGGTTGGTGATGACCTGTTGGATGCGCCCGTTGTCGATGGTGGTCACTAATGTGCGGTAGGGATTGTCCTTAATGAATTCAACGCCTGGTTCTTGGATGCGCTCTTTCAGTGACTCACAGATATCATCGAACGACTTGGCGAAGTCCACCTGGTATGGTTCGATGTGTATGCCGCTCTCGTCGAGCGACGAGATGGCCAGGATATCATTGATAAGGCGCAGCAGCATGTCGCAGTTGTTCATGATGACACGGACAATCTCCTTTTTTTCCTCCGGTGTACTCAGCATCGGCAGAATATCTGAAAATCCCACGATGGAGTTCAGCGGCGTACGGATCTCGTGGGTCATGTTCGCCATGAATACTGATTTCATACGTCCGGAGTCATTGGCCCGTTCCGTTTCAAGTTTCAGCTTTTCTTGTTTTTCAATGAGGTCAGTGACGTTACGCACAATACCGTAGGTGCCTTCCAACTGACCTTCGCTGTTGAAGAACGGCACACTGTCGATATAGTTCCACTGCAACTCCTCGCCTTCGTGGAAGAAGGGGTGCATATAAGTCAGGTCGGTTCTGGGTATACTGAAATAGTTGATAAAGTCGACCAATCCAGAACGGAAGGGACTGTCGACAAAATGCTCTGTCAGTTCCTCGAACGACATCTGTTTCTCGTGTGTACTCAGACTCTTGTAGAAGGTGCAGGTCTTATCGGCGAGGGATGTGCGGAAGAAACGCATGTCGCAGGTGTCCATCAGGTATTGTAGTTCTGTCTCGTACTGTTGTATCTCCTCCTTGGCGCGCTGCATCTCCAAATCTTTCTGCTTGTTCAGCAGATCGAGTTCGCGCTCTTGGGTGATGTCGCGGATGGAGCACGAGATATAGAAGAGGTCGCCGTTCTCGTCGTAAATGGGATGGGTACGCAGTTCCGTGAAACAGTTCACGCCCCGTTCGATGATGACACTCTTGGTACAGAAATAAAGGTCTTCTGCTTGGTTGTGGGTAAGCAGATTGCGGAAGGTCGGCAGGTCGTAGAGAGAGGTGTCGAAGTAATAGGGATCGTCCTCGCCTTGGAACTTCAATATCTCTCGCATCTTGCGGTTGGCATTCATCAGTTTGCCGTCCTTGTCATATAAAGCCAGTCCCACAATGCTTTGCTCGAACATTTTCTTATACTTGTCGGTGAGTTCATCCTTCTCTGACTCTTTTTGGAAATATTCCGTCTCATCGGTGAGGGTACAGAACAAGTTGGTGGGGGGCTTGTCCTTATCGTGGCTGTATTCTACCACGCCATGGTCTCTCATATAGTGCCAATCTCCCAGATGCTGGTGTCCGCTCATATCCCAGCGGAACAGACAGGTACCTGTCGACTTTCCTTCCTTCACCATCCTTAGGATGAAATTCTTGTAGATGACCCTGTCGTCGGGGTGTATCATCTCAAAACTCTCCTCATAGCCCATGCCCTCTTCTGGGAACAGGTTACCGTGCAGATTAATGGTATGCTGCTTCTGTACGTCGAGTTTCAGCACATAGTTCTTGCTGATGTCGAGGGTGTGCTGCATAATGGTCGATATCTCCTGGGCTTTCCTCGCGCGCTTTCTGATGCGGAGGATGCTGATACGGTTGATGCCGACGGTGGCGAGAAAGACAATCAGTACCACAAACAGGAGCACCACATAAATGGCGTCCTGTGCCGTGATGGCCATAGCCGTTATTCCTGCCAGTAATATCTTCATAACTCTCTAACTCCTTCTAACTCCTTCTTCTCCATACTCATCATTTCACAGGGTATGATTACGTAGGCGGTAGTACCTTTGCCCTCTTCCGACTGTATCTCGATGGTACCTCCCATCTGCTCGATTAGTTCCTTGATGATAGGCATGTCAAGCCCCGTGTCATATTCGCGTGTCGACTCATTTCTTGTGAAACGGTCGAAAAGGTGGCTTAGTTTCTCGTGGGGAATCCCCTTGCCTGTGTCCTCTATGGAGATGCTGAGTTCGCCGTGTCGGTATTCGTATTTGGCACGAATGGTACCTTCAGTAGTGTTCCTGGCTGCATGCTCGCACAACTTCTGGACAACCTCGCAGAGGTTCTTCTCATCGATCTTTACGATCAAGAGGTTGTATGGGTTCTCTGCGGATACGGTGACGCCTGGGCTCACATTGTTCCATCCCATATAACAGTAACCCTCAAAGAGGGCAGCGAAGTCGGTGTCCTTATAGTTGAACTCCACCATCTTGGCATCAAGTTTCGAGATGAAGAGAATATCATTGACCAATTGTAGCAACCGACCTGTGTTACGCTTGATCTCTTCGGCAAAGACAGGCTCGTCGGCCTCGTCGTGCGGGGCGTTGTAGAGCCCGGCAAAACCGATGACGGCATTCAGTGGTGTACGGATCTCATAACTCATATTGGTCAGGAAGGTGTTTTTCAGACTTTCTGTTTCCTGGGCTTTCTCCGTCTCTTCGCACAGTCTGGCCTCTGTGTAGAAGATCTCAGTGTCGTTTCGGCACAATCCGAAGTAGTGGGTAATAATACCTTCCTTGTTGGTCACGGGGACGGCACTGAATGTCAAGTGGATGCGTCGTTTCTGTTCGTCGTGGAAGATGGTGTGGAAGGAGGTCGTAAAGGCTTGCTGTCGACGATGGTCCATCCGGAGGAATAAACCTCTGAGTCTTCTGCGGTCCGATTGGTCGATGAGGGATGCGCAGCGAATCTGTGACAGACTGTACTGCACCTTGTTCAGGTCGCTGGATATATCTAATTGGTGCGTGTCGGGGTAGTAGTGGAAGATGCGTACGCCACTGGCACGGAGCGTGAAGTTGATATTGGTGATATAAGTCTCTATCTCCTTGGTGGTGGCTTTCAACAGTTTTGTTTTTTCCTGCTGACGGTGGTGCGACTGAACCATCTCTGTGATGTTACGGCCAGCGGTAATGACACCGTGCAGGTTCTGCTGTTCATCGAGCAGCGTACTAATGGTCGCCTCATAGTAGTACTTTCCACCAATGGTCAGTTCGGGAATGCGTTCGTCTTTCTGCTTGGTATCGTCAATGTCGGTAATACTCGACATGACGGTATTCTCCAAATGCTTGAAGTCGATGTCCCTATAAGCGGGAATGTCGGTAATCTTCACCTTTCTCCTGAGCAAAGCCTCACGGCTTTTGACACCGAAACTCTCCAAGGCCTTGTCGTTGATGTCTGTCAGGATGCCGTCTTCATTGTAGAATATCATATCGACGAGGGAAGAGTCGAATACGGTATGGTAGCGGAGGGACAGACGTCGACTCTCTTCCTGTTGTACCATGTCCTCTGTGGTGTCGCGCTGGATGCCAAGCAGCACTTGGGGGATACCTTGCTTGTCTCTTCTGAGCACGGACACATGAATATCGTAGATTGGTGTGGTCTTTCCTTCTTCCTTCTGACCTCTGACTGTGATGGAATCTGCCTCTTTCTCTCTGTGGATGATGGCGACGGTCAGTTGCCGCAAGTCATTGAAGTCGTCATGATTGAAGAACTGTGAAAAATCAAACGGCGTATATTCCTTTCCGATGTTGCCTTCCTGCAACACCACAAAGATCCGCTTCATGGGGTCGTAGGTCCATATCTGCGTCTTGTTCGAGTCAAGCACCAGTGCCAGTTGGGTGTTCATCTGACTGGTACGGGTGATGATGTCCTTCTCACGACGATAGTAGATACGGTTGTATATGATCATGACCACGATGGCAATGACGAGCACAGCCAGCAGGCACAGGGCGATATGTTGAAAGTCCATGATCATAATATTGAATAGAGTATACGTTTGGCAAAGATACGCAAAAGAGTTCGAACTACCAAATTATTTTGCCTAAAATCTGTGTGAGAGGCCTATTTTAGCCAAAACGAGTAAAAAAGACAGGAAAAATTTGGCGGATTCAGGGAAAAATGGTACTTTTGTCAACAGAATAATTCTAAAAACGAAATATTTATGATAGACGTCAAAGAGACTTTAAAGAAAAGTGAGGAGAGAATGGAGATGGCAGCCCTGTTCCTGGAAGAGGAACTGAACCGCATCCGTGCCGGCCGTGCCAACGTGGCTATTCTCGACGGTGTCAGGGTTGACTCATACGGCAGTAAGGTACCCCTGAACCAAGTAGCAAATGTGATGGTGCCCGATCCCCGTACCATCGCTATCAAACCATGGGATCCCAAGGAGATCCGTAGTATCGAGAAGGCCATTATGGACAGCGATGTAGGTATCACCCCTGAGAACAACGGTGAGGTGATTCGCTTGAACATCCCCATCCCCACCGAGGAGCGCCGTCGTGAACTCACCAAGCAGTGCGCGAAGATTGCCGAAAAGGCCAAGGTCGAGGTGCGCAATGTGCGTGGCGACATCAAGGAAAAGTTGAAGAAGGCCATCAAGGACGGACTCTCAGAGGACAACGAGAAAGATGCTGAGTTGGAACTTCAAAAGATTCACGACAAGTACATCAAGAAGATTGATGAATTGATTGCTGCAAAGAACAAGGAGATTATGACCGTCTGATGCGCGGCTTAGTCATTAAGAATACAGGCAGTTGGTACACCGTTCTTATGGACGATGGCCAACTGTTTGATTGTAAGGTGAAGGGAAACTTCCGCATCAAAGGCATTCGGAGCACGAACCCCGTGGCGGTGGGTGATCGTGTGATGGTGGATAATGGATGGATCACCGAGATTGAAGATCGTCGCAACTACATCATCCGTAAGAGCATCAACCTTTCCAAGCAGAGCCATATCATTGCGGCCAATGTGGATCTGGCTCTATTGGTCGTCACAGTGAACTATCCTCAGACATCCACAACCTTCATTGATCGTTTCCTTGCCTCTGCTGAGGCTTACCGTGTACCTGTGGTATTGGTCTTCAACAAGACCGACTTGCTCAATGAAGAGGAGATCCGCTACCAGAAGATGCTCGTCACTCTTTATGAAACCATCGGCTATGACTGTCGGCAGATCTCTGCTGAAACGGGCGATGGAGTGGAAGACCTGCGTCCCCTATTGGAAGGGAAAATCACGCTGCTCAGTGGTAACAGTGGGGTGGGGAAGTCCACCCTCATCAACCATTTGGTACCTGGAGCCTGTCTTCGTACAGCGGAAATCTCCGATGCCCACAACACAGGTCAGCACACTACAACCTTCAGCGAGATGATCTCACTATTAGAAACCTCCGGTATCTCTGGGGAGTCGGGCTATCTCATTGACACTCCGGGCATTAAAGGCTTCGGCACCTTCGACATGGAGCCAGAGGAAATCACGAGTTATTTCAAGGAAATCTTCCGCTTTGCCAAGGACTGTCGCTTCTCCAACTGTACACACACCCATGAACCGGGCTGTGCCGTCCTTCAGGCGCTCGAAGACCACTACATCGCCCAAAGCCGCTACCAGAGTTACCTCTCCATGCTCAATGACAAGGACGACTCCAAATACCGTGAGGCATACTGAGGTTTCGCGTGTAATACCTTTTCCCGTCAGATTAAGAGCCACATATTCTTTTGTAATAGAGGATGAATTAATAAATTGGAAGCAGAATTAATACATTATAATGAAGATGGTTTTAAGAAGTATTTCAATTGATGCAAAGTATCGTTCATGGCGATGGGTTGCTGTAAGATATTTCTTATTTCTTGCAGTTTTACCATTTCTTATCGCTTGTTCTGGACATCACCCTAAATATATTATAGGTGTTTCGCAATGTTCAGAGGATATCTGGCGCGACAAATTGAACAACGAACTGAAGATAGGAACTTATTTCCACGATGGTGTGGAACTGCGTTTTGCCTCTGCCGATGATAGCGATGAAAAACAAATTGAGCAGATTCGCCAGTTTGTCGACGATGGCATCGACCTGTTGATTGTTGCTCCGAATCAGGTGGCTACCGTCTCACCCGCAATCGACGAAGTTTATGATAAAGGAATCCCCGTTATCGTATTTGACCGTAAGACCAATTCAGAGAAATTTACAGCATATATTGGAGCGGATAATTTCGAGATGGGAAGGCTGATGGGGGAATATATTGCTACCCGACTCAAGGGTAAAGGTCGTGTGTTGGAAATCATGGGACTGAAAGGCTCGTCGCCAGCCATCGAGCGTCATAATGGTTTTGTGAGGGCCTTGAAAGCCTATCCAGCCATCACACTTGTCGCTTCTTTGCAAGGTGACTGGACAGAAGAAAGCGCAGTTAATGCCATCAAGATCTGGCAAGACTCCGTTGGGGGAGATTTGCAGTCCCCGACATCTCGTATAGACTTTGTGTTTGGCCAGAACGACCGTATGGCCGTCGGTGCCTTAAAGGCTTTATCGTCTGAAGGCACCAAATACTGTGGTATTGACGGTCTGCCAGGTGAAGGCAATGGTATAGCCTGCGTACGAGACTCTCTACTTGAAGCATCGTATATCTATCCTACACATGGCGATGAAGTATTACAACTGGCCATGAATATCCTTGAAGGGAAGCCGTATCAGAAGGACAATCCTTTGATGGCAGCCCTCGTAACAAAAGACAATGCCAATGTATTGTTGATGCAGAATGAGGAAATAGTGCGTCAAGGAAACAATCTCAACCAACTACATGAGCGTTCAGATGCCTATTTAAAACAACTTGGCAATCAGCAGATAGTGCTGGTACTGGCCATTGCATTTATCTTCCTGCTGTTGGTATTGATAATTATCATCTATCGTTACCATCTCCAGAAAGCCCGTATTGCAGAAGAACGTAACAAGATGGAGCGTGAACAGTTAGACTTCTATACTCAGGTAAGTCACGAACTTCGAACCCCGTTGACACTCATTGAGGGACCATTGTCACAGTTGGCAGAGACCAAGGATCTTCAGCAGGCAGGAGCCGAGGCATCAGGACTCTTTGCTATCATCCAGCGCAATACCCACCAACTGACACAACTTATCAACAAGATGCTAAACGTTCAAGCCACTGGCAGTATCGACGACATGACAGCAAGCATGCAAGAGTCAATCCCGTTAGAGTCACATACAAAAACAGCAGAGACAGAGCAGCCACATGCCGAAGATCTGTCCACAGTGTTAATTGTTGACGACAATGCCGATATACGTGCCTATCTCCGTACCATCCTTCAAGACAGATACCAGGTGAATGAGGCTGCTGATGGGCAGCAAGGACTTGCTATTGCCAATGAGATTGTACCTGATCTGATTGTCTCTGACGTAATGATGCCTGTCATGAACGGTCTGGAATTCTGCCAGCGCGTCAAAAGCGGAACCGCCACCAGTCATATTCCTGTGATCTTGCTCACGGCCCGTGCCCTTAGTCAACATCAGATAGAAGGCTATGAGAGCGGAGCCGATGCCTATATCACCAAGCCATTCTCTGCCGATGTACTGCTTGCTCGTATCGGTAATCTCCTGAAGAGCCGTCTCGTACTGAAGAACCTGTTTGGTGTGGAGAACAGTAAAGATCATGAGAAAGCGAAAACGAGCAATACACCTCAGACAATCATTAAAGAAGACGCTTTCCTTCTTAAGTTCCGCGATTACATTGAAAAGAACTTATCCGACAGTGACCTCAGTGTGGAGACTATTGGTGCAGAACTAGGGCTCTCACGTGTACAATTATATAGAAAGATGAAAGCCCTCACAGGACAGTCGCCAGTGGAATTGCTGCGCACTGCCCGTCTGCAGAAAGGCCGTGAACTACTTCAGACCACCGACAAGAACGTATCGGAGATTGCTTATGAGGTTGGCTTTACCGCCCCCTCATATTTCACAAAATGCTTTAAAGACGAATTCGGAATTAGTCCTTCAGACCTGTAAGCAACTGGTCGCAGATGCTCTTCATGCCGCTGATGGAGGGATGACCGTTCTGCTTGTCGATGTCGTGTAATTCGATGAGTTGGATATTGTAGTGCTTGCAGATTTCGCGCATCGACTCGTTGATGGGTTCCCTGAGTTCAGAGTTCAGCAAGGAACAAATTCTTGCCTTGGGATAGCGCTTCTGAAGCATATCAAACAGGCAGGCGAGTGCCGGACGGAAGTTCTTGCAGTCTTCCTTGGTCCAGTCGGAATACTGGTATTCGCCCACGGGAGAGTTGGCCCAGGCATCGTTGGTGCCTCCAAACACAAAGATGATATCGGGGTTGCCCAGACTGTCAACACGCGAGATGAAGTTGTTGCGTGACGAATCCATTCTGCCGTAACCCGTGCCGCAGATGGTGGTGCCGCCCCATGAGTCGTTTTTCTCCAACTGATAGCCCTTGGCTTTGATGAATAGGCTCCACCAGGTCTGATCCACCTCTTTCACATCGTTTCTGTCGTTTGGATAGAATGGCGCGTAATGGGAAGGACCAACACCTTGAAAAGTTGAATACGAGTCGCCCAGAATGGATACCTTCTTGGTCTGTGCTGATGCAGCGATGCAGACAACTGCCATCAGTGTAAGGATGATAAATTTCTTCATAATGGTAAAATTTTGCTGCAAAGATAAGCATTTTAGTTGAAAAAATCGTTCATTTCATTGCAAAAATGTTACATTGAAACAAATTTTGCACGGGATGAACGATATTTTTACGCCCCTGCATCATAATAATAGTACTTTTGCAACAGATTTAATTCACAAAAGTACTAATCAATTTAAAAGTTCAACAATGGAACAACTAAAGAAACTTTTTCTATGTTTGTTGGCTCTCCTGACAAGTACTATAATGTACGCG
>JAFWTK010000021.1 GCA_017518935.1 Prevotella sp. | reverse complement strand
GGAGGCGCAGGCCCGCGACTACCGTGTCATCACGGATATCGTGCTGAACAACGACAACTGTCCCGATATGGTGATCTGGGGTCTGAAGGACAATAACAGTTGGCGCGAGTCTTCCTATCCGTTGCTCTATACCTCGGGCATTGGTAAGAAACCGGCCTGGTATGCCGTGCGCTCCGCCCTGCGCCATCGGACGCTCACTGAGACGGGCATCCCTTCAGTCATCAGTACAAACGCTGCTCGGGAGGATGATGCTGTCTATGACATGCTGGGTCGCCGTTTAAATGATGAAGGCAGTCTGAGACCTGGCTTGTATATCACTAAAGGAGGAAGGAAGGTTATTGTCAAATAACCCGCCCTTATTTTCCAATAACCCTGCCTTATTGCGCAATAAGGCAGGGTTATTGTTTATAGGTTATCGCTTGATAAACTTACACGTGGCCTTGTGCCCCTGATGGTCGGTGACGGTGGCGATGAAGATGCCTGTGGACAGTTGTTCAACCGGGACTTCAGCATAGCCGCCGGTTAATGCAACCGGCAGGGACATCACGCTTTGTCCGGCGAGGTTGGTCAGCCTGACCTGCAGCGCGTCTGCCGACATGCTGCGGATGGTCAGACAGCCCTCAGCATAGCGCACGCTGATTTGCTCTGTGGCATCAGCCATGATGTCATGGATGCCTGCGCCCTGGGGCTGTTCCACGACGGTCAGGTAACTCGACAGGATGTTGGGCCTGGCGATGGTGGGGATGTTCATGGCAAAGACATCGGTGTGCCCGTCCGGATAGCGTCCCACGCTTTCGTTGCCCTGATGCTGGGTATAGGTGATCTGATCGCACCACGACTCGTCGGCAGCGGTCAGAATCATGTCACCGCCGTCGGCATCCAACTTGAAGTCGGCGTGCAACTGCGAGACGGGATCGAGTTTGTCGCACCAGACGACGAGATAGCCGTGGGCGGGGATGATAGTCTCTGCCAGTGTCTCGCCTTTGCTGATCTGATACTTCTTCGGCTTTGCCAGGTTATCGCTCAGGTACATGCCTTCCACATTGACGGGACTGTCGGTGGTGTTGTAGAGTTCCACCCAGTCGTTGTGTTTCCAGTAGTCGTTGACAAAGATGCTATTGGCGGCACTCACTTCGTTGATGCGGACAGGCGTGAGCCCCTGTGTGACTTTCTCCTCGTCGGAGAGTGGGGTGAAGCAGGCCACAAGCGACAGGGCATTGTCAGTGGGCAGGTTCATCACAGTCTCAGAGGAGATGATTCCCTCGGAGGTGGTGCCTACCGAGGTGAAGAGTTCCGCTGCCCAGTATTGGTCGCCGGATGCGTATTTGTTGTTGTGGATTTCGACGGCAATGACGTTGCTGCCGCTCTTGAACAGCGACGACGAGAGTTCGAGGGTGCCTGTCAGGGGGGTGTCATCCGCGTAACTGGAAGAGAAACTGTCAAAGTTGATATTGCCGCTAGGCATGTTGAAGCGTCCGGCCTCTTTACCGTTGACATAGACCACGAAACCGTCGTCCACCTGGTAGTTCAACAGGAACACATCACTGCGCGATGGGGTGGATTTGAGACTGATGGCCTTGCGGAAGTAGGTGGTGGGGTGCTTCCTGTTCGGGTCGTCGCCGTAACTGACGGTGGTCTTCACGCCTGCCATCTTATAGCCCAAGGGTGCCTGACCCGATGACCAACCATTGTCGTTGAAGTCATGAGCGGTCCAGTTTGAGGGGGCTGCACCCTGATCGTAGTATTTCCAGGTGTCGTTATCCTTGATGAGTTGCAGGGAGGCACTGGTGCCTTTCTTCCATCCTGCAAAGGTATATCCCACGGGTGCCTTCGCCTCTAAGGTCACAGGGGCGAAGAGTTGTCCGTTGAAATCGGCGTAGGGCACGTTTCGGCCGTTGATATAGAGATTGGCGCCTTCCGTGTCGGTGGTGATTTTAACGTTCTGTTTCTTTGCGTTGGAGAGTTTCATCGGCTGGTATTGTTGGAGTTGGCTCATCTTCGTACCTAACCAACCCTGCAATTTGTTTTTGATGTTGTTAGCGGCCCTGTCAGGGGTATAGCCGTCCAACTGTGACATGGGTCCCATGGTATCGACGAGTTCATTGACGATGGCGATGGCACGCTCGCGCTCAAAGACACTGCCAGCGACAATACAAAACGTGTCGATGAATTGCTTGCGGAACTCGTCGTGCTTCAGGAGGTTCAGGAAGAGCACCACCATGTCCACCTTGTCATTATTTTCCTGAGCGTAGGTGTTGAGCGAAGAGATGGTACGATTCCAGGGATGAAAGGTATAGTCGAGGTCGAAGCACACGAAGCGGAAGCGTCCGTCGTTGCGACTGCGGTAGCCCTTGGCGTTGTTCTCCGGCCAGTCGTCATTGCCGAGGTAGAGTTCCACGGCCATATAGTTGATAAACTCATCGATGTCGAGCAGTGTCTTCACCTCGTCGTAGACACCGGCGCGGTTGATGTCCTTGCTGATGTCGCAGAGGTGGCGATAGGCCTCGTTGTCACCGTTCTTGAATGTCTTGTTCTCGAAAGCGTCGAGTTCCTCGTCGTCGTAGCCCCAGTTGGCGTAGGCGAACTTGTCGTTGTTGGGCTCACGCAGGTTCAGCACGCCGCGGAACTTGCCATTGATGAATTCTGCCACCTGCACGGTGCTCTGTACATCGAGATCTATGCCGGAGCGTTGGATGATGGTGGTCAGGGCGGGATCGGTGAAGCGGGCGTGATAGTTCCAGGCATCATTGCCGCCATTGCGTACCAGCAATACCTTGTTGCGGATATAGGGTTTCTGTGGGAAAAAAGGATAGTCGAGGTGGTTCAGTCCGTCGAACACCTTGTTGGACTTCAGTTTCATCGAACGGGGAGAGGCGGAGCGCGTCCATCCGCCGGAGATACTCACGTTTACATCCTGGTTGAAGAGCATGCCCTCCGTCGGACTGATGTAACTGAAATTCACGGGGCGATCCCAGTCCATATTATAATTGCGCTTCTGGTCCTGTCCGTTTCCGGTCTTGCCGTTGGTACCGTCGCCGTCGCAGTCGATGCCGATCTTCGGGTCGGAGAAATAGGTCTCATCACCCACGATGCTCACGATGGGGATGGTGTATTTGGTGTTGGTCTTGATGTAACTGCGCGTCACGGGCGGACTGGGCAGGTAACCGTCCTGGAAGAGGCGGAACACGAAGTTGGTGGTATTGCTGATGGCAAACTGTCCGACGGTAGACAAACTGCTCTTCGCAGTGGGCATACTGCCGTTGATGGTGTAGCGCAGGGTGGCACCTTTGGGAATCTCGACTTTGATTCGTAAAGAACCGCTGAACAGTTGGCTACCCTGATCTACCACGGGTGCCGCCAACCGCTTGTCGGGGAACGTGGCAGTTGCATTGGTGGCTTCAGGTGTGGGCTGAGCGGTCCATCCCCAGTCGTCGCCGCCGTCGGTCTTGCGGGCCCAGGCCGTGCGGCTCAGGGCCTCGGGGTAGGTCAGGCTGGTGATGAGTTCGCCCTTGGAGTCGCTCAGATAGATGGTACTGCCGTCGCAGTCGAGTTTGAAAGGTGCCTGGTTGTTCTTGATGTCGTTGGAGCCAAGCCACACGACTTTGAATCCCTTGGCGGGCACTGATCCCATGTTGTCTGGCATCTGCCATTTCATGGGGTTCTGGGCATCGTCGCTCAGGTACATGCCACCCAGGTTCACGGCCTGATCACTGGGGTTATATAATTCTATCCAACTGTCGAAGTTGATGGCGGGGCTCATCACCTCGCCTGCGTTCGAAGCCATCAGTTCGTTGATGACCAGAATAACGGAAAATAAACTTGACCACATTATTTATATTTATCATCGTTTTCATCATTTTATCAGGATCTTCTGGCCGTTCTGGATGTAGATGCCGGTTTTTGTTGGGCGATTGATTTCGTGACCTTGAAGGTCATAGATTTTGTTGTCTTGGATCTTGTTGTGTGTGGAGTGGATGCCCGTGGGTACATAACTGTTGACGGTCAGGATCAGTTGGCCGACAATGCAGTCACTCCACCCTGTAGGAGCCGAATAGAGTGCAATCACATAGTCGCCTTCCTCGGTAATCTCGAACTCGAAGGACTGCTGTTGCGGAGAGGCGAAGTTGTTGGAGGCCACATTGCCGATGTTGATGTCCGGTGTGTAGGTCTCGCTGGCGATTCTCGTGCTGCCCGTTCGCTTCTCGATGCGCAGTTCCACAGGACCGAAACTGGACATGTTCCAGTTGCAGATCTTGTATTTCAGTGTATAGAAACCAGGAGCCAGACTGAGTGTGGTGCCGGCATCGCTGAGGCCGTACTTGGCCCAACCCTGACGGGTGCTTCCACTGATGTTACGGAAGTAGAGACCGTAGTTGAACCCTCTGGAGGATCCGGTAAACTGCAGGACGCGACAGCCTGAGGTATAGCCACTGCTGTAGCCCGTGCGACGCTCGCTGCTGTCGTAGGTGGTCCATCCGGCAGGCAGGGCGTTAGCCTCCTTGAAGTCTGTCGAGAGGGTGAGTGATGACGTGGGAGCCTGTAGCGTCACCTCGACGGTGGCCGTGCTGGTCTCACCGTCGTTGTCGGTGGCTACGGCTTTCAGTGTGTGCTTGCCGGTTTTGGTCGTCGTCAGCGTGGCCTTGTAGGGCTGAGCCGTACAGGTGGCGATCAGTGTCGTACCGTCGTAGAACTCCACCTTCTCTACGGTGCCGTTCGGGTCGTCGGCCGTGGCGGTGATGGTGATATCGGGGAACGCCAACTCGTCCTTGGGGGCAAAACAGATGTATTTGCCGCCGGTGGCTGGCGAGGTGATCTTCACATTCGGCGTGGTCTTGTTCAACGAATATTTCTTGCAGAAGTTCCAGATTTCCTTACCGGTATACACTTGGGGTTCCTTACAGATCCAGTGACCTTTGTCCTTGAGTTCTATGAGTCGCACTTCGACACCGTCGTTACCAGGACCCCAGATGTGCAACTTGGCACCGCTGAAGCCGTTGTAGTTGTTGATGACCCGATCCGTCGTGGAACAACCGTTGTGGCTAATCCACGGGTTGAGCGCGGGCTGCACGCCGCCCCAGTTGTCGGCCGTTCCCTGAATATGCAACAGCGGTATGGGCCGTAAGCCGGCTTTCGGCGTGATGACCGACGGACCGCTACAGGAAACGAATGCAGCGATGATGTCGGAGATTTTGTTGATGGCATTGTAGGTCAGCATGCCGCCCATGGAGAAGCCGCCCAGATAGACGCGGTTGCGGTCAATATTATACAGCGAGGCCATCTTGTCAATAATGGCTTTTATGAAATTGATGTCACGGTTGCCACCTGTATCCCACGCCCTGTCAATGCCGTTGGGGAAGACACAGATGAACTTGGCGGTGTCGCAGACGGCCTCCATGCTCACGTTGTCATTCTTGAACTCGTTGTTCTGCATCCAGCCGGCATCCTGATTGTAGCCGTGACAGAAGATGAGTAATGGACGGTTCTCACCTAAGTTCTTAGGTATGATGACATTGTAAGTGCGGTTGGTACCATTGACGGTGATGTTGTCTGCCTTCATCGGCAGTAATCCTCCCATAAGCAGCAGGAGGAGTGAAAGCGTGTACTGTTTCATATACTATAATTGTTATTTTACGATAAACTTCCTACCATTCTTAATATAGAGTCCTGGCTTCAAGGTCTTGACGGTCATCTGACGGCCCTGCAGGTCAAAGACCGTATCAGGCGCATCCTTTTCTGTAGCGATGGTCTTGATACCCGATGGGATGGACAGTGGGATAAAGGCTTCTTGTGAGGAGAGCGTCGCATAGACGTTGAATGGACTAAGTGTCGTCGGCGTGGTGATGCGGCGGAAGCCCCACTGGCCATCCTGTTTTGCCAACACGTAGTCGCCGACATAGAGGACAATCGGTGTGTAAGTCCCTCGGAACGTGTCTGTCAAGGGGGTGTTGACATACTCTATCTCACCCTGACCAGTGAACACGGCCTCGCCCTGCGCCTCGATGAGTACTGGCGTGTGGGCAGGGACGGAACGCATCTGTTCCAGACTGAGGTCCTCGCCGATGACATAGGCCTTTGCACCGTCGGGGATGGCGGCGTTGAAGGGTAATATGAGTAACTGGCAACCTTCCACTGTGGTGGTGAAGGAGATCTTTTCGGCTTGGAAGGAACGGGCCGGGCGGAAGGCACCGCCATCAGCGAAGAGTTCCAGTTGGTGACACAGGTCGGTATGGATGAGGTTTGCCCCTCCGACAGAACTGCTTTCCGGCAACCACACCACACGGTTGGTGCCTTGCAGCCACGGGAAGGTCGACGGACATCCTGAACAGGCCGACAGGTCAAGGCTCGTGCAGGCCGCATCGTTGATATATTCCTGTACATAACTGTCATCAGCCACATAGTTGCCGCTCAGTTTAGCGGTATAAAGGGCATTGGAACCTGTAGAGAGATAGACATCACCGAAGGTAATGGTCAGGTGGGAATAGGTGTTGTCGCAGGTCAGCGAGAGGAGTCCCTGACAACCGTCGGTCAGTGTCTGCGGAGAGAGGTCGAACACCAGGTTGAAGTTCTCGGCACGGCTCAGGTCCATCCGTCCATAATCGTGTGAGGATTTCTCCCCCTTGGCGTTGACATAGGTGAGAGTCGTGGCACCTGCTGTGAGATTGCCGGAAGAGGTGGCTTTCTTGATCTGCATGACCAGTTGACTGTAGCGGTTGTCCAGTTGCACATAGCCGCCGTTCAGGTTGGTGCGACTGGATATCAGTGGGTTGGAAGCATCGAAGGTCTTGCTCTTGCCGCTGAGTTTATACCCCGAACCGAAGGCGGACTTTGTGGCCACCATGTCGTCGAGACGGTCGAAACGGGTGGTACTGCCCTTCATATTCGAGGGCTGACGGTCCCGGCTCTTGATGAATAGAATGGTGCTGACGCTCTGTGCCGGGATTGTGGCGACGGGTCGACAGGTCTCGCCATCAGGTGTCAGGGTAGTGGTCTTCATGTTACTCGTCTTTGTCGTGCTGAAGACCTTTCCACCTTGGGTGTAGAAAGGCAGGTCCAGCGTCACACTCGTTTCCTCATTGCTGGCGTTGGCCACCACAGCCACCACGCTGTCGCCGGTCTCAGAGAGATAGGCTGAGCCTTCGAGTGGTGAGGTACCGAAGTCGATATCGATACGCGTCATGCCCGTGACGTACTTAGCAAAGTGGGCCATGATATAGCCGCGCTTGGTCACGGTGCCACTGCCGCCTGCGCCGCGCTGGCCGTCGCCCAGCATACCATAGTAACGCTTGGCGGCATAGTGGATCCAAGCATTGAAGTCGCCCACCATACAGACATTGATGGCACGGAAGAAGTTGAAGAAGTCTTTCGAGAAATCGAAGTTACGGGTGTTGTTCTCGGCCTCGTTCCAGTTGATGAGGTACTCTGTCATCCAGATCTCCTTGCCTTTCTTGGCCAAGTTCTTGTAGGCTGACTGGATACCGCCGTATTGGTGTCCGCCATAGATGTCGAAGCCGGGCAACACGTCGGTCTTGTTCAGGGCATTCACGTAGTTGTCGTTCACGGAGAGGGTCTCCGGTGCCATCACCTTACAACTGATTGTCGGGCCGTAGGTCTTTACAAACTCAGCCATCTCGCTGGCCGTCCACAGACAACCGGCATAGGTGGCTGCCCAGTCGGGCTCATTCTGAATCGAGATGGCATCAAGTTCCACGCCGTTTGTGCGCAGGTATTGCACATAGTCCTCCAGATACTGGGCGTAGTCGGGCCAGTTCTCGCGTTTCAGGTGTCCTTCCTTGCCGTCGCTGGTCTTGGCGTTGCTCGAGTTGTTGGTTTTCCACTCGGCGGGCTGTCCCCATGGCGAGGCGAAGATGATGAGGCCCATCTGCTTGGCGGTCTTGGCGGTCTGCAACGATTGACTCCAGGCGTTCTTGCCGATGGGGATGTAGAGGCGCATGATGTTGCAGCCTACGGTGCTCTCCTTGCCCCACACCTTCTTGATTTCGGCAGTCGACATGTGGTTATACTGGAACTGGGGCGAACAGACAAAGCCGCCGAAGCCCGTGATGCGCTGATGTGTCTTTGTGGCATCGAATCTCACGGTGGGCTGCGCCACCGACTGTGTAAAGGTCAGGGCCATCACCAGGCCCAACAGATAACATACGTAGTGCTTCATTCTTTTTATCTTTTTGAATTTTGCCACAAAGGTAAGCATTATTCTACGAATATCCAAATGTTTCGTCAAGGACGTAACAATTTCCTATGGTTTTGAAACAAAAAATGAATGATATGAGACGAATATTCGGGGAAGTAGAAGTACCTCTGTTTTTATCTATTAACCACGAATTTGTGGCCCTCAGAGATATAAAGCCCTGGGAGGAGATGATTTGCGTCAGTCTTTTGTCCGTTGAGGCGATAAACGGCCTTGGGTTTCCCGTCTGCTGTTTGGACGATGTTTCTGATGGCCGCCTCAGAAGGACGGGGATAGATTTCGTTGATGCCCTCCATGGCGTAGGTGCCAAACACCTTTAGGTTCTTGCGGTCGATGATGGTCATAGATCCCTTGGTGCCTTCCTGACTGAGGTAGTTCGTGTCCCACGTCATAGGTACCATACCGCCCATCTCCTTGCATAAACGATGTAACTCACGATAGTGGGCCTTGATGGAGGCATTATGTTTTTCCTGACTCTCGCCCGATAACGATGACAGGTCGCGCCAGTTAGCGCCGAACTCACCGATCACCACGGGATAACCCTTATCCACGAAATTGGTCTTCATCATCTGCAACTGTTTCTTCATATCGGCCTCCTCGCCCCAAGTGGCATTATGCGTAGAGCCGCTGTGATGGTTGCCCTGTCCCCAATAATAAAAGACCTTGCCCCACGACTCGTCCTTCTCCATGTCCCAGAACTGCCAGGGATTATAATAATGTACCTCTACAGCCAATCGTCCCTCTATGATATCTGTCGGCATCTTGCCAGCCATATAGTTGCAGGTATGCTCAATGTTGGTCGAGGGACCTTGCACCACTAGGATTCGCTTCGTATTGTTGCCACCCGTGGCGCGAACAGCATCCACGAAGGTCTGATTGTATTGTATCAGGTTGTTGGTTGCGGCCTGATCTTCGGCATTGGGCTCATTCAGGCCGGCGAAGAGCAGATGCTCGTCATAGTCCTTGAAGGCCGTGGCAATCTGAGTCCACAAGGCCGTCAGAATCCTCTTGTTCTTTTCGATAGTAGTGGCATCAGCGTCTTTGATATGATTCTCTAACCAGCCGCCGTCCCAGTGG
>JAFWTK010000198.1 GCA_017518935.1 Prevotella sp. | reverse complement strand
TGGTTTCGAAAGCGCAACAGAAACGGGCAGCAGAGGAACGACAACTGAAAATCGACTTCGGAGAATGACGGTATATGTGTTTGACGGAACGATGGATGGGCTGCTGACGGCGGTGTTCGACGCATTCAACTTGAAAGAGCAACCAGAGCAGTTGTTGGCTAAGGGCGATGCGCTGCCATTATTCTGTGAGCGTACCTATCAAGTGGCGACAGACGAGGAGAAGGCCAGAAGAGTGTGGGCTGGACTGGAGAAGAAACTGACGCGTGAGGCCTTGCGACTGATATCCGTCAGTTGGCTGTCGGAGTTGAGGGAGTTGAATACATCGTTGTTTCAGTATATCTGTAAGGTATTTAGGCAGGGTGATATATCACGAAACTTCGCTGACTCAGATGTGTTGGCAGTGACGAATATCGCACGTCGAGTGTTGCATGAGCAACTGAGAATGAAGCAGTTTATTCGTTTTCAAAAGGCGAAAGACGGTACCTATCTGGCAGTCGTTTCGCCAGACCACAATGTGTTGCCCATCATCATTGACCACTTTCAGGATCGTTTTAATGACCAACCTTGGCTGATCTATGATGCAAAGCGACACTACGGGTATTATTACGATGGCCACGCTGCGCCCATCCGAGTCACTTTCGAAGATGAAGCCGCTGTGCCCTTCGATCTATCGAACGGCAAACTCAATGCTGAGGTGTTAAGTGACAACGACCAACTATTCCAAGACCTCTGGCGCACCTATTTCAAGGCCATCTGCATCAAGGAGCGCATGAATCCTCGCAAACAGTTGCAGGACATGCCTCGCCGCTATTGGAAATACATGACAGAGAAAAATGGGCGTTAGTCCAAAATCTGCTTGAACATTTGTTGATAGGCCTCGACCTTCTTGTCGAAGGACAAAGGATAGGCACGAGAGGAAGATGGGAGGCGATAGAGAAGAATCTGATCGCCATCATCATTATTTGTATCAGGGATGATGACGGAGGTATTCACTTTGGGAATGGCAGGAATGCCGAGTGAAGCACAGATGGTTTCTGTGGCCTTCTCGCCTGTGGTGACAATGGCGCGACAATGAGGGAGTTGATGCAAAAGACCACGAATATCCGTTGGTTCTACAACTTCGAGAAACTTATCTGAGGCATTGTCCTGCAAACGACGAATGGCGGTGGAAGTATCGAAGAAAGCAAGACCTTTTTCTTGACAGAAGACAACAATCTCGTCAATCTTGAAGCGCTTGGCTGCAAGGTCAACGAAGTGGTTCTTGTCGCCAAAGAATATCTGTCCCTCGATTCGCCAGTGGTCATTGATAAAATTCGGATAATAAAAATCCATGCACCAACGCTTCCGTTGCGGTGGAAAACTACCCAGAAACAACACCCTCGCATTCTCTGGCAGGAATGGGCGCAGCGGATGGTACTCTACCCCACCCTTATTGCGGGCTATATTCTCTGTGTTCAGATAAGAAGTCATCGTTTCATCCAGGATTGTCGTTCTGATTCTGGCATCTTTTCGATGGCATAGCGAAGCATGGTGCGAGGCATCTCCTGAGCATGCTGATGGAGGAAATCACGAAGGAGATCCATCGAAACACGCTTGCCCATCTCACGAAGCATCCAACCTACGGCTTTGTGCATCAGGTCGTGAGGGTGGTGCAGATGAATCTCAGCATAGCGCAGACACCATGAAGGGTCGCCCATCTGGGAGGTCTTCCACGAACAGACGATGCTCATGCGCTGCTTCCAAAGGCAGGGGCTCTGGGCAAGGTTGTCAAGGACTCTTATCTTATAGTCTTTGTCGCCCAGATGTGTAGGCAACAGCAGCCAGTGACCAAGAATCTTATGGACGGAGAGATCGACGAGATCCCAGTTGTTGGCTTGCTCGGCGTATTGCAAATAAAGCGTGAGGATTTCATCACGGCCTTTGATGGCAGCCTCATCATACTCCAATTTCTTCGTCGCCAATCGTTCGAACTTCGCCACAAGAATCAATAGTCCACATAGTCTCACCTCATGCCAACGGTTCATCAGCAGTTCAGGCACCTCACTCAGAGGAAAGTCCTTTGGAACAGCCTTCACTACCTCGCGTGTTTGAGGTACTTTGAGCCCCAAAAACTCATCGCCCTCACCATACTCGCCAGGCCCCGTCTTGAAGAAGCCCATGAGTATCTGCCGTTGCTCATCATCCTGCAACGACTCCATATATCGTATAATCTCTTTCGCCGTCATCACAAACTCATTCGTAATTTGCCGCCAAAGGTACAAAAAATCCCTGAAATCCAAATGGAAATCAGGGATATTTTATTGGTTTGCGTGATTATTAGCGTTGAAGGTAGGCGGCAACCTTTTGAGCCGTCTGCTTACCACTGGCCATTGCACGAACAACAAGGGAGGCTCCGTTAGCAGCATCGCCGCAGACAAACACATTGTCAGGGTACTGAGGATGCTCCGGTTTCAGGAAACCCATAGCCAAGAGCACAAGTTCGGCCTTGATGATTTCAGGCTTGCCTTTCTCCACCATAATCGGACGACCACCTTCGGGATTCGGTTTCCAGTCGATTTCCTGAACTTTCACACCTGTCACTTTGCCGTTCTCGCCGAGGAATTCAAGGGTATTGATGTTCCAACGGCGCGTGCAGCCTTCTTCGTGACTCGATGTGGTCTTGAGGGTGCGGGGCCAGTTGGGCCAGGGATTCTGAGGATCCTCAGGGCCTTCAACGGGCTTGGGCATAATCTCAATCTGAGTAACACTCTTACAACCCTGACGATGAGCGGTGCCGATGCAGTCGCTACCAGTATCACCACCACCAATCACCAACACATCCTTTCCTTTGGCAGTGATGCGCTCGTGCTTGGAGAATTCGATGCCAGCAAGGGCGCGGTTCTGCTGAGAGAGCAGTTCAAGGGCAAAATGGATGCCTTTCAGTTCACGGCCTGGGGCTTTGAGATCTCTGGCGGTGGGAGTGCCAGTGGCGATGACGTAGGCATCATAGGACATCCTAGGATCGTCTAGATTACCTAAGTCTATGGCCTCGCCATAACAGAACTCGATGCCTTCGGCTTCGAGGAGGCGGATACGGCGGTCGATGATGGTCTTGTTGAGTTTGAAGTTGGGGATGCCATAGCGCAGGAGCCCGCCAGCAGCCTCGTTCTTCTCGAAGACTGTAACTTGATAGCCCATCAGGTTCAGGTCGTTGGCAGCAGCAAGTCCGGCAGGGCCTGCACCAATGACGGCGACCATCTTACCATTACGTA
>JAFWTK010000197.1 GCA_017518935.1 Prevotella sp. | reverse complement strand
AGTGTAAAATTTTGATTTAGCGAAGAGATTATAGAAAAAAAATAAAAAAGCCGCCGACACACCCCGTCAGGAGCGTATCAGCGGCTAAGATTAGGTCTTGCCAACATCAGAGCGGGCCAATTCCCAGCCTCGCATCATGGCGAAGTAATCGATAGATTCCGTACCGTTCTCTTGGATAGCCATTGCAGTTAGTCATGGGGACAGGCACCTGTGGCATGCTGGATAAATTCAAATTCTACCAGAAAAATTTGCAGAAATCATGGGGTCGGAGATTTTGATCATATTCTCCGACCCCAATTCCTTCGATTCATAGTTATCTTCAAATCATGGGGTCGCAAATCATGGTAACAGACATAATTTAATTGCTTTTGAGAATTTTGTGAGAAACTTTTGAGAATTTTGTTTGGTTATTTTGAGAATTTTGTATATCTTTGCACCCAGAAAACCAATAAGTTATGTTTAAAAGGGTACAATTGTCAGAATTAGAGTCAAGACTTTCTGAGTCGCGAAACAAAATCCAGGTCATCTCCGGTCCACACCAGGTGGGTAAATCCACGATGGTCAAGCAAGTCCTTCAGGAAATTGATATCCCCTATATGCTTGTTAGCGCCGATAACGTGAATCATACAAACACGGCTTGGATTGATGAGTCGTGGGCCACAGCCCGAGCACGTATGAAGGTCGTTCAGGCAAAAGAATACTTGCTTGTGATCGACGAGATACACAAAATCGACAATTGGAGTGAGGCAGTCAAAAAAGAGTGGGATGAAGACACATTCAATGATCTCAACATGAAAGTGGTCATTCTTGGTTCATCCAGACTGCTGCTGAAAGACGGTTTGACAGAATCGCTTGCAGGGAGGTATGAACTAATCAGGATGCCCCATTGGAGTTATTCGGAAATGCATGAGGCATTCGACCTTGATATCGACCAATATATCTATTATGGCGGGTATCCTGGTGGTGCCATGTACATCGATGACGAACGCCGATGGCGCAGATACATTAAGGATAGCATCGTGGCTCCAGCCATAGAGAAGGATGTGTTGCGAACGAAGGTCATCTATAAGCCTGCCTTGATGAAGCAACTGTTTGAACTCGGATGTGCCTACTCCAGCGAGGAACTGTCACTGAATAAGATGTTAGGCCAGTTGCAGGATGCAGGTAATGTCACCACGTTAGCGAGTTATCTGACAACCCTTGACGAATCGCGCCTGCTTTGCGGGCTTAACAAATATGCTTCCGACAATGCCCGGAAGTACAACTCCGTACCCAAACTGATGACATATAACACGGCTCTCTTCTCCGTACAGAGTGGCATGTCGTTCAGCAAAGCATATACCACGCCAAAATCCTGGGGGCGCTGGGTGGAGAGTGCTGTCGGTGCCCATCTTTTGAATCAGGCAGACGAATACGACTACAAACTCTATTATTGGCGTGAGAGAGAGGATGAGGTTGATTTCGTCATTGAATACGACAAGAAGTGCATAGCCATAGAGGTGAAGAGCGGGCGACGAACCACAAACAACGGGCTTGCATTATTCCGAGAGCGTTTCCATCCAGTTCATTCTTTCGTAGTTGGTTCCGGAGGCATCCCCATCGATGAATTCCTCACGTGTGATATAGGAAGATTACTATAAATGGCAGATGGCAGTTAGGTTTTACTGAACTCTTATTTGCCACTGAGGAGGATGTTCGCCAAGCCTACGATGTCGGCAATGTTGATAATGCCGTCGAGGTTGACGTCGGCTGAAGCCTTGCTAAAGCCAGTGGGCGGATTGCCCATCATGTAGTTCGAAATGGCTACGATGTCGGCAGCATTTACTACGCCGTTACCATCGGCATCACCCTTGAGGCGGAGGGAGAAGTAGCCCGGGTCACTTTTGCCGCCGTCGGGATGGGCATAGGTCACATCTTTATCATTGACGAACGTCGTTCCCTTGTCGCCCATAATCTTATCGCAATAGGAGAACATGGAATTGGACTTGGTCAGGGCAGGGCTTGTGCGCCAGTCTGTATTGCAACAGATGGTTGTCAGTTCGCTGCAACTGTTGAACATCCCCTCCACAGTTGTCACCTTAGAGACATCGAACGAGGTTAAGTCGACTATCTTGAGCGCACTGCAGCCCATGAACATGGCGCTCATATTCGTTACGTTGGAGGTGTTGAACGAACTGAGGTCGAGCGAAGTCAGCGATTGGCACATACCGAACATGCCAGTCATATCCGTAACATTGGACGTGTTGAGGTTCTCCAGTCCTTCGATGGTCGTCAGATTCGGTAGGCTATAGATCTTGAATGAGCCCGTCTCTGCTCCGCCGACGAACATTTTCGCCATTGAAGTCAATGGTGCGTTCTTCATCGAGGGGTCGATCACGGCTTTGGTCACCTTGTCGTAGTAGCCAGCGAAGCGAGTGGCATCAGGATCGTACAACTCGTGGTATGGGTTACTTTCGTCGAACTTGCTATCATAGAAAAATGTCAGTGTACCCGTGCTTTTCACAAACTTGGTATATACATATTTTAAAGTGAAATAGCCGGGAGACTCTGTGCCGCCGTCTGGACGGGCATAGGTCTTGTCTATATAAGAATCGTTGTACTTCGTTCCCTTGCCGCCAACCAGTTTTTTGCATTCATAGAACATTTCGAAGTCCGATTCTGCGGAAGATGTGCTCCAGTCGTTGTTGCAGTAGATGGTCTTCAGTTTTCTACATCCACTGAACATATTATTCATATATTGCACATTCTCTGTGTTGAACGAACTGAGGTCGAGCGAGGTCAATGCCGTGCAGTCCATGAACATACTAACCATATTTTTCACATTCTTTGTGTTGAACGAACTGAGGTCGAGTGAGGTCAATGCCTTGCAGTCATAGAACATAAGAGACATATCTGTGACATTCTCTGTGTTGAACGAACTGAGGTCAAGCGAGGTCAATGCCTCGCACCCAGAGAACATGTTATTCATATTTGTCACATTCTCTGTGTTGAACGAACTGAGGTCGAGTGAGGTCAATGCAGAACAGTTATAAAACATATAATTCATATTTTTCACATTCTCAGT
>JAFWTK010000196.1 GCA_017518935.1 Prevotella sp. | reverse complement strand
GTTCCGTTCGAACGGGTGGTCTTTGCCCTTGGCATAAGATTCGTGGGTGAGACCTCTGCCAAACTCTTAGCGCGCCACTTCAAGAACATCGATGCGCTGATGAATGCCGGCTTGGAAGAACTGCAAGAGATAGAGGGTATCGGTGAGGTGATGGCCAAGAGTATCATCACCTACTTCCACGACGAAAAGAACCGAGAGATTGTGGAACGTCTGCGCAACTACGGTCTGCAGATGGAACTCTCGGAGGCACAGACGGCACAGACCTCAGATAAACTCGCTGGGCAGAGCATCGTCATCAGCGGTGTCTTCGCCCACCACAGTCGCGACGAGTATAAGGCCATCATCGAGCAGAACGGTGGTAAGAACGTGGGCAGCATCAGCAACAAGACCTCTTTCATCCTCGCAGGAGAAAACATGGGACCCTCGAAACTCCAGAAAGCCGAGAAACTCGGCATCAAAATCATGAGTGAAGATGAATTCCTGACGTTAATTGAGAATTAAGAATTTAGAATTAAGAGATGAAACGACTCCTGACCATACTTTTCACTTTTCACCTTTCACTTTTCACTTCTACTGCGCAGTTCGTGACGGGAAATGAGCAAACGTACAAAGGCCCTGCCGATGCCCGTTGTCTCGACATCATGGGCGTCCCCCTCGAAGGTCCCGACTCCGTCTTTGTCCCTGCCCTGGAGAGTGTGGGCTTCGAGCGTGTCATCTCCGAGGATGACGAGCCAGGCGACTACTATTTCCGTGGAGACTACTTTGGTATCAAGGCCAACCTCGTGGTGAGTGTCGATGAGAAGACGAAACTGCTCTCCACCGCCCTCGTCACCAGCGGGCCTTACCGTACCTTCGCCCTCTACGACAGAAACAACCGCTACTTCCTCTTGAAACTGCAACGCCAGTACGGTAACTTCGATGCCAAGGGCGACGGCTCGCTCCACACGATGACTAATCTGGGATACATCAAGATATCCAACACCCTGCACGACGACAAGTCGCGCACCATCAAAGTATTCTACCTGAATACGACACCTTATTACAAGGATGCCGTCAATATGGGTCTGAAAGGGGCTGTACAGGAAGTCATCACGGAGAATCCTGTGGCAGAGAACGGCATTGAGCACTTCGACCCACAGGGCAAGAATACTGGCACCGACATCATCGACCGCCAATACTCCCCGACGGGTTATCTCGTCTCTGCCGCCATGCAGGAACCGACGGGAGCCAAGAGCCTGCTGAGTTATGAGTACGACGAGGCGAACCGCCTCATCAAGCGCACCCTCACCAATACGACAGAAGGTATCCGAAGTGTGAATGAGTACTCCTACAACAGCGACGACGAGATCAAACAGCAGACGCAGAAGGTGTTCGACAAGAACAACGAGTGTATCGTCTCCATCACGATGAAGAACAACTACACCGCCCACGACGATGAAGGCAACTGGACCAAGAACGAACTGAAACTGATGTACTGGGAAAAGGACCAGCAACCTCAGAACATGAACGTGACCCAGACCCGCACCATCAGTTACTGGGAGGACGACTGAGAATTTTTGCTTTAAAAAATCCACGACGTGATTAAACCTTTTCGTAATTGTTACGTCTAAGAGGCATCTAACTTTTATCAACATTAATTAATTAACAAAAGAAAAAATGAAAAAAGTATTTATGATGATTGCCATGGTGGCAGTAGCATTCACTGCACAGGCACAGACCAAGTTCCACGATGTAGAGGTTAACGAAGCCCAGGGTGCTGTCAAGAAGATCACCACCAACGTGATGGGTCAGGCACAGGTTGTTTCCTTCGACCAGAACGGTAAGCAGACCGAGGGTCTCAACGATGCCAAGTACGATGCTAACGGCTATCTGCAGTCAGCAAAGAGAACGATGTTCCAGGGTCAGGAGACCACCATCAACTACAAGTGGGAGAACGGTAAGATCGTGAGCCAGTCAATGGAAATGATGGGCAACCAGATTGTCACCAAGTTGACTTACAACGACAAGGGTGCTGTGGCTGCACAGTCTATGGACTTTGGTGGTCAGGCTATGGAGATGCCTTACACCGACTACAAGTATGATGCTAAGGGCAACTGGATCAGCCGCAAGATGTCTATGATGGGTCAGGAGATGGAGCAGACCCGCACCATCGAGTACTACGAGTAATCAGTCTCTGACATAACAGAACAAAGCGTGGTGGATAAAATTCACCACGCTTTTTTTGGCTATGTCCACTATTCTTCGTACCTTTGCCGCCATGAAACGCGGACTGGTATTAGAAGGCGGGGCGATGAGGGGACTGTTTACGGCAGGGATCCTCGATGTGATGATGGAGGCAGGCATTGAGCCTGACGGTCTCATCGGCGTGTCTGCAGGGGCGGCCTTCGGGTGTAACTACAAGTCAAGACAGCCAGGACGCGCTCTCAGATATAACAAGAGGTTCGCACGCGACAAGCGCTATTGCAGTTGGCAGTCGTGGTGGAAGACGGGCGACCTCTACAATGCTGAGTTCGGCTACCACATCATCCCCACCCAGTACGACATCTTCGACGACAAGGCCTTTGAGGAGAATCCGATGGAGTTCTATGCCGTCTGCACAGATGTGGAGACGGG
>JAFWTK010000195.1 GCA_017518935.1 Prevotella sp. | reverse complement strand
TCAGTGAACTGCTCACGATGACCGTTGCGCTTACGAGAGTCCTTGCGGCGCTTCATCTTGAAGACGATGACCTTGTCACCCTTCACCAGCGGGTTCACTACTTCACATACTACTTTTGCTCCCTCTACGGTCGGAGCACCTACCTTCACTGCACCGTCAGCATCTACGAGCAGCACCTTGTCAAATTCAACAGTCTTACCAGCCTCAGCATCCTTGATGTGGTGCACGAAGAGCTTCTTGCCCTGCTCGGCCTTGAACTGCTGACCCTGAATTTCTACAATTGCGTACATTGTTTATTTTATTGTATTAAAGGGATTTTTCCGCGAGGCGGTGCACGTTCGTACACACTTCATTCTGCCCCTACGGACTCTAATCGGGGTGCAAAGGTACTAATTTTATTGCACATAGAACATTGAACAATGAACATTGTGATTTCTTTTAGGAAAGTTTAACTTTTTCACATAGGGACAAAAATAAAGCGACGACTTTCGCAAGCAATCGCTCCTTATCTTCAATAGGTATTAGCTTCCTAAGGTAAAAAGATTGTTTTCAGGATAACGTTTGCAAAGGTATGGAGTTTTTTCGGAACAGCCAAACATTTTTGTAATTATTTTCCTTCCCCATTATTTGTGCGCCCGCACAACTTGCAAATTTATAAAATGTTAACATAATATTCGTGCAATCGGTTGTTTTTCTCGACGAAATTGGATAATTTTATCGATGAAATCCTATTTTGTCAATCTTCGTCCTTGGTTGCTTCGTTATCAGGTACCTCTATCGGCTCTGGACTTGTCTCTGGATTCTCGGTTGGCTCAATGGACTTTTGTACAGGAATTCCCTCTTCGTCCATTTCGATATAGTCATCAATACCTTCGAAATCAAGCGAGTCAGTACTGATAGAATCGGAGTCAGCAGGTGCCTGATAGTAACCGCCACAGTCGTAGAGACTGCTTTGGAGATCTACATCTTGTGGAACAGCAAAGCGGGTACGATACTGCTTGAAGGTGGGATCGTTGAGCACAGAACCAAGGAAATATCCACAGATGGGCAGTGCCGTACGGTTACCTTGTCCAAGCATACCTGTTCGGAAGTGGATACTCCGGTATTCGCCACCTACCCATGCTCCTACGACGAGTCTTGGTGTGGTGCCGACAAACCAGGCATCAGAGTGGTTGTTGGAAGTACCTGTCTTCCCACCGAAGTCAGTATCTGCAGCCTTGTCGTATCCAACAAACCCCATTAGACGGGAACTTGTGCCGCTCATGCCGCCCTTGAGCAACTGCTGGACAAGGAAGGCAGAACGAGTGGGAATGGCTTGACGTGCTTCTGTCGGGGCCTCGTAGATTACCTTGCCGTCGCGGTCTTCAATCTTTGCCACCAAGATGGGACCTATCTGCTTACCATTGTTAACGGGAGTACAATAGGAGTTAACTAATTCCAGCAGATTAACGTCACTGGCACCCAATGTCAGTGAGGGTGTGGCACTCAGTTCAGATTTAATACCCATAGCGTGAGCCGTCTTCACAATATTATCAATGCCGCACTCTTGTCCAAGTCGAACGGCGACGGAATTGATACTCATGGCAAAGGCCTGCTTTAGGGTGATATATGCACCTGAGAAGTGTCCGTCGGCATTCGTGGGAGTCCATGTCACCTCCTTACCATGATCCATCACCTTCATTGAAAAGTATTCGTCTTTGCGAGTATCACATGGGGTAATACCTTGGTTCATAGCCTCTGTATAGACGAAGAGTTTGAAAGTAGAACCAGGCTGACGCATCGCAGTCACCTTGTCATATTTCCACGAACGAAAATCAATATCGCCCACCCATGCCTTCACGTGGCCTGTTTGGGGCTCCATTGCCACGAAACCACAGTGCATGAAGCGCACCATATAACGGATGGAGTCCATAGTTGATAGTTCTTTTTCTACCTGCCCCTTGTCGTAGTCGAATACTTTTACTGTGTGAGGTTTGTTCAGGTAAAAGTTGATGGAATCTTTATTACCATTGTATTTCTTGGAGAGGTATTTATAGATTGGCTGACGCTTGGCAATATCCTCAATGAAATTCTTGATTTCAATATGGCGCTCGTCCTGCCAAGGGTTGGTACTACCCCAGTGCTGGTTGAAAGTCTGCTGCACCTGTTTCATCTGTTTCAGGGCAGCATCCTCAGCATACTTTTGCATCCGGGTGTCGATAGTCGTATAGATTTTCATACCCTCTGTATAGAGAGCGTTGCGGTTATCGAAGTATTCCTCGCACCAATCTTTCAGATAGTCAGCCACTGCCTCGCGGAAATAGTTGGCATCACCATCATAGGCCGACTCCACGCTGTAATCGAGTTTGATGTCAATTTTTTTTAGTGAGTCGCAGACTTCAGCAGTGATGTCTCCATGCTGCTGCATAAGGTCGAGTACGATGTTTCGGCGCTTCAACGAGTTTTCAGGGTTGATAAGTGGATTATAATATGTGGTGGCCTTGAGCATGCCCACGAGGATGGCAGCATTTTCTGCGGTCAAATCCTGAGGCTTACAGTTAAAATAGGTCTTACAGGCCGTCTTGATGCCAAAGGCATTGGAACCAAAGTCTACGGTGTTGGCATATTGCGTCAGAATTTCCTCTTTGGTAAAGAAAAACTCCAACTTATAGGCCGTAATCCACTCCTTACTCTTCATAATGAGCATCTTGATGCCGGGGATATTACCTAACAGTCCTGTGGAATATTCGCTTCGGGTACGGAAGAGATTCTTGGCCAACTGCTGGGTGATGGTGGAGGCTCCTCGTGCATCCCGGTGCAGGATATACTCTTTGGCCACAGCCGCAAAGGCAGTAAAGTCGATGCCGTGATGACTATAGAAACGTTCATCTTCCGTGTCAATCAGTGCCTTCCAAAACACAGGATTCACCTCTTCGTAAGTTACGGGGGTACGGTTCTCGCTAAAATACTTGCCTATCTGAACATTATCGGCACTATATATTATTGATGCCTCTGCTGGGCGTTTATTCTTGATGGTCGACATAGAGGGCGACTTACCGAAGAGCCAGAGGAAATTCGTATCAACGGCACCCAAATAGAGAAAGAATGCAGCCACCAATGAAACCAAGCCAACCAATATCCTGACATACCAGGGACATCCCTTGTACAGATTCTTATACCAAGACCATATCCCCTTTATCCAATCTGTGACTTTACCAAATAACTTTTTCATAATTATATAGATAATATGTAGTTAATGATATCCTCTTCCTGATCCGGATGAAACCACTTTATTTGTTCGTCCTTTTTATACCAAGTCAGTTGTTTGCGCGCATACCTTCGGGTGTTACCTTTGATACGTTCTATGGCTTCCTCCAACATCCATTGTCCTTCAAAATACCCAAACAGTTCTTTATAACCAACTGTATTCAAGGCATTTAGGTGTTTCTGACTATACAATCCTTTCGCCTCTTCTAAAAATCCCTTCTCCATCATCTCGTCTACACGGGCATTAATCCTATCGTAGAGTTCTTGACGCTCTCGGTTCAAGCCTATTTTGATAATCCGAAAAGGTCGTTGTTTCCGCTCCCGTTTGCGGAATGATGTATAGGTCTTGCCTGTCATCGTACAGATTTCGAGGGCATGTACCACCCTCTTGGGATTCTGCCTGTCAACGATTTCGTAATACTCAGGATCGCGTTGTCGTAGTTCCTCACAGAGACACTCCAACCCTTCTTCCTGCAATCGTCGCTTCATTGTCTTGCGCGTCTCATCGTTTATCGTCGGGATGTCATCGATACCGTTGCATACCGCATCAATATACATCATACTCCCACCTGCCATCAGCGCATAGTCGTGTGTCTTATACATTGTTCCGAGCAGTGCCATCACCTGTTGCTCATAGAGCGAAGCACTGTAATAGTCCTCCAAACTCAGTGTCCCGACGAAATAATGTTTTACCTCATGTCTCTCCTCATCGGTAGGACTGGCTGTGCCAATTTTTAGTTCCTTATAAATCTGCCGAGAATCGGCATTGATGATAGGGATGCCGAAATGCTTGGCTAAGTCGATACAGAGACGCGTCTTACCGACGGCTGTGGGACCTGTGATAACGATGAGCGTTTTGTCCAATTACCTGATAACTCCGCGTTTTGAGTTTTCGATGAAGGAACAGATATATTCCACTTCCTTCGAATCGGGGAACTGCTCACGGGCCATCGCCACACCATCCTTCAACACCCCCTGAGAGTAGATGATACGATAGGCCTCGTGAATGGCCTCAATGGCCTCACGAGAGAAGCCGCGACGGCGCAGACCGACGAGATTCACACCGGCATAGCGAACGGGTTCCTTGCCGGCAATAACATAAGGTGGTATATCCTGACTGGTACGTGTGCCACCCTGGAACATAATATAACTGCCCACATGACAGAACTGATGGAAGAGACAAGTAGCAGAGATGATAGCGAAGTCATCGACGATTACCTCACCGGCGAATTTTGTGGAATTGCCGATGATGCAGCCATTACCAATTACACAGTCGTGTGCTACGTGCATATTCTCCATCAGCAGATTACCATTGCCTACGACGGTCTTACCCTTTGAGGCCGTACCACGTGAAATGGTAACATTCTCGCGGATGGAGTTGTTGTTGCCAATCTCACATGTGGTGTCTTCGCCCTGGAATTTTAAATCCTGAGGCTTCGTAGAGATCGAGGCTCCCGGGAAAAATTCGTTGTCGTTGCCAATGCGGGCACCATAGTGGATGGTTACATTGTTCAGGAACTTATTGTTATTGCCAATAATCACGTTTTTGCCAATGACACAGAAGGGACCAATAATATTACCGTTGCCCAGAATTGCCTCGGGGTCAACAACGGCCATGGGATGAATCTGATTTGACATATACTATTTGTTCTTTACGATTTGAGCGGTAAATGAGGCCTCTGCCACCACCGTATCGCCCACAAAGATGTAACCTTTCATCGATGAGATACCATGACGGACAGGGGCTAACAGATCTACTTTGAAAATAAGCGTATCGCCGGGAACAACTTTCTGCCGGAATTTCACGTCGTCGATTTTCATAAAGTACGTGCTCCAACGTTCCGGCTCTTCGAGCGTGTTCAATACCAAGAGGCCGCCGCATTGCGCCATTGCCTCAATCTGCAGCACGCCTGGCATTACGGGCTCCTGTGGAAAGTGTCCCTGGAAGAACGGCTCATTGGCCGTGATGTTCTTGATGCCCACGATGGTGTTGGCTCCTAATGAGATGACTTTATCCACCAACTGCATAGGGTAGCGGTGGGGCAGCAGTTCACGAATGCGGTTCACATCCATTACCGGCTCTTCATTGGGATCATAAAAGGGTGCTTGGATCTCGTGCTTGCGGATCTCTTTCCGCATCATACGGGCAAACTTGTTATTGATTGTATGTCCAGGACGGGTGGCAATGATGCGCCCCTTGATGGGCTTGCCAATGAGGGCCATGTCACCAACAATATCGAGCAATTTGTGGCGTGTACACTCGTTCTCCCATACTAGTGGCTTGTGCTGGATATAACCCAGTTCTGTCGCATTGCGATGCTCCACGCCTAACATATCTGCCAACATGTCGAGGCGCTCCTGTGTGGTCTGACGCTCGTAGATCACAATGGCATTATCCAGGTCGCCGCCCTTGATGAGGTTGGCTTGCAGCAAGGGTTCGATGTCACGCACAAAAACGAATGTGCGAGCAGGGGCAATCTCTGTCGGGAAATCCTCCACCTTGTTGACGGTGGCAAACTGTGAATTGATGAACTTCGACTCGAACGAGCACATCACGGTAAGTGAGAACTCGTCGTCTGGCAAGATGGTGATGATCGAACCGGTCTTCTCATCCTTCACTTCTAATTTCTTACGGATGATATACCAGTCCTTGGGCGCATTTTGTTCCTCAATGCCAACTTCCTTGATTTTCTCAACAAATTGGATGGCAGAGCCGTCAAGGATGGGAAATTCGGGGCCATTCACCTGCATCAGGCAGTTATCGATGCCCGAAGCATAAAGTGCTGCTAATCCGTGCTCAACGGTCGATACCTTGGCTTCTCCTTTTCCGAGCACCGTACCGCGCTGGGTATCCACCACATTCTCTGCTATCGCATCAATGATGGGTTCTCCTTCCAAGTCGATACGCTGGATTTTGTAGCCCGTATTCTCCGGGGCAGGGTTGAATGTCACCGTCAGATTAAGGCCTGTATGCAGTCCCTTACCAAACAAGGAAAAACTGCCTTTTAATGTTTTCTGCTTCATATCTTAGTCTTTCTTTTTGAGTTCATCAATTTCCCTCTGCAACTGGGCAATCTGCCGATACATCTCCGGCAACTTGGCGTCCAGCGCACGGGCCTTGAAGTACATCTTCGGATTCACGGCAGGTGCACCGATGAGTTGTTCGCCGTTGCCTTTGGTATTGCCGATGACACCAGCCTGAGCACCCACGAATGTCTTGTCCGCCACCTGGATATGTCCAGAGAAGCCTGCCTGTCCGCCAACCATACACCAGGCGCCGATTTTTGTTGAGCCTGCCAGACCAACCTGAGCCGACATCACCGTATTTTCGCCGACCTCACAATTGTGGGCCACCTGAATCAGGTTGTCCAGTTTCACTCCTTTGCGAATCACGGTTTGTCCCATCGTCGAACGGTCAATACAGGTGTTGGCACCTATCTCTACGTTGTCCTCTATCACAACGATGCCGATCTGTGGAATTTTGTCATAACCTTCGGTATTCGGTGCAAAGCCGAAGCCGTCGGCACCTAACACGCTACCGGCATGGATTGTTACATTATTTCCCAATTTACAGCCTTCATAGATGGTTACGTTCGGAAAGATCGTACATTTCTCCCCGATGGTCACAGAATCCCCAATCACAGTATGGGGGTATACCTGTGTGCCGTCTCCGATCACCGCACCATCACCGATACAGGCAAAAGCACCAATATACACATCCTTGCCGATGGTGGCTTTCTCCGAGATATAGGCATGGGGCTCCACACCCGTCTTACGGGGCTTCAGCGACTCATATAACTGCAAAAGTCGAGCCACGCTCTCGTAGGCGTTTTTCACGCGAATCAGAGTGGCAGAAACAGGTTTCACTAATTCCAAGTCTTCGTTGATAAGCACCACGCTCGAATGTGTGTCGTACAAATAATGGGTATATTTGGGGTTCGAAAGAAACGAGATGGCTCCCGGTTTTCCTTCTTCTATTTTTGCGAATGAATTCACAGTGGCCTGCATGTTACCTTCCACACGGCCGCCAATCATGTCTGCTATTTGCTTTGCAGTAAATTCCATATCCTTTACAATTTATGGCTGCAAAGATAACAAAAATTATTCAAAACGCTGATAACAAAGGTAATATTTTCTTATTTTTTTAGAAAGTAATTGAACATTTAGCAATTCAGAGGCTTCTGAAATATCCCGAATAGTACCATCTTTGTAAAGAATTGCGATACTGTCGTCCTCCACGTTATACATGTCTTTCGCAATTGTGTTGACACTCATCATATACCGCTTTGCATCGTCGATAGATATATCCATCTGGGATGATATTTCTTTGGCTAATGCCTCAATATGCTTTTCTTCAACGGGCTCTTCCATAACATCAACTTTAAAGATATGGCGATCCAGCATGTCAGTGGCTAGGGTGGAGAGTATTTTGTCATCATGGTGTTTCCACGCCTTCATTGCGCTCCATAGGTCAGAGTCGTCCAGTTCACCATAGTAGGTCAGCGCTTCTGGGTGGTTGGCAAACCAGTCGGAGTTTACATCGTTCATAAGAAAATAGAGCAGGGCAGGCGAGGCTAACACTTTCTGTCCTGACCGTATCAGGTACATTGCGCGATTGAGCATATTCACCAACACCTTTTCATAGGCAACACAAGTACGATGTAAATATACCTGCCAGTACATCAGTCGTCGGGTGGTTAGGTAGTTCTCCAAGGAGTAAATGCCCTTATGCTCCACTACAAGAGAATCATCTATCACGTTGAGCATCTTAATGATACGCGCAGATCCAATATTTCCCTCTGTCACCCCTGTATAAAATGAGTCACGTCGCAGATAGTCCAACCGATCCATGTCGAGTTGACTCGAAATCAACTGATGTAGAAAGTTCTTTGGGTAGTCGCCCTTGAAGATGTTGATAGCGAGGCTCAATTGCCCCCCAAGGTCATGGTTGATCTGTTCCATCATCAACATAGAGATCTTTTCGTGTGAGATGCCGTGAATCAACGTGTCCTCCAAGACATGGGAGAAAGGTCCATGTCCGATGTCGTGCATCAGGATGGCTGCCTCTACTGCCTCTGCCTCTGAGTCAAAAATAAAGTTGCCTTTCTCCTGTAGCGAGCGTACCGCCTCAGTCATTAGGTGGAAGGCTCCCAGCGAGTGCTGGAAACGCGTATGCCTGGCTCCCGGATAGACCACTGAGGCCAGTCCTAACTGATTAATGCGGTTTAGACGCTGAAACAACGGATGCTCTACAATACTGTAGAGCAATCCGCGTGGAATTTTGATAAATCCGAAGACCGGGTCGTTGATAATCTTAGGGTTATTCATACATATGTTTATCCACTTGATAAAAACTATCTTCTATTCTTGGCGGGTAAATTATAATCGTATGCCGAAGAAGGCACGGGCGCGCCATTTCATGTTATGTATAGCTAGATTTTCTTTATCGCCAATGCCCGTGAAATTGAAGACCATCGACAGACCGAGGAACTTGTTACCTATCTGTCGCACTACAGCACCTCGACCAGTGATGATAACCTCTGGGAAATGATAGTGCATGGGCACTTTGGTGTCGTCAATGGTCAACGAAGTCTTGCTGTATACGATGAATGTGGGTAGTGACGAGATATGCAGCAACCAGTTCCGCGAAGGCACATAGTTATAACCATAGCCCCCTCCGATACCAATGTTCGACATCTTCAGTTTCATCTCCTGATCCCAATTGAGTTTGGCCTGTTGCCCCTGACCCGATACTGCCACAAGGAAACTGCCAGAAGACCGACGTTGGATGTAACTTTGTGTGAAGGCGGCAGGGTAGGAGAAACGACGATGGTTAAAGGCATAATAGGCGTTTACGTTCAGTGTCTTCACCGAAAGGACATCTTCAGGCAGATCTATGCGCTCCATGCCGTCCATATCATGCCAACCGGTGAAGTTCTTAGCGTCCTGATAAATGAAATCGAAACCGAAACGCTTACCATACAAGTTGAAGTTTAACTCATAGTCGTGATATTTACCCATCAACTTGGCGGGATTGAGGGCAGCGCTGAGCGAGAGCCCCAGATAACTAACGCCCACACTGAGCGTCACCTTCTTGTTGGCTTTCATCTCCGATATGAAGTGCCGCCCGTCCTCCATGCCTTCGGACTCAATCTCTGCCCCCGATACATTCAGTCTTCCTACAACGGTCCACTTTGTCTGGGGCCGTATGATATAAGTTGTGTCAATATCGTCTTTATAACGGTAGTATCGTGATGCAAGTGCACGATCTACTTGCTCCCGCCGCTGCTGGAGACGGCTCTTTTGTTCTTGGGTGGGATTGACAATATCCGACTGTGCATTAGCCTCAACAGCAAAGGTCAGTAGCACACACACGGACAGTTTTAGCATATCAAATCTGTTTGCAGGATTCTACGAATTCGTTAGACCTTGCCTATTTTGTCCCGCCACCAAGGGCGATGTAGAGGGCGATGACTGCTTGTGCACCATTGTACATGTTAGAGGCCTCAGAGAGTTGGGCACTGAGGAGATTTTCTTGGGCAGTGAGTACTTCAAGATAACTGGCCTTACCATTGTCCATCAGTTCGTGAGTACCGATATATGCATCGTGGAGCACCTCCACCTGGCGATGGTAGTAATCATGCTTCTCGCGGGCAACCTCACAGTCGGCCATCGCCTCGTTTACCTGGTTGCCAGCGTCGATGACGGTTTGGACGTACTTCTTCTGCAGATCTTCCTCTGTGAGTTGGTTAATCTTGTAGTTGGCCTTGATCTTGCCTTTTGCAAAGATGGGTTGTGTCAAGGAACCGACCAGATTGAGGAAAATCTTGGCGGGATCGACGGGCATGCCTCCGTAAGAGTCTGTCCACCCCCCCTGTGCCGTCAGCGTGATGCCGGGGAAGAAGGCAGCGCGGGCGGCCTGCGTGTTATAAAAAGCCTCCTCCATGGCGGCATTAGCCATACGGATGTCGGGGCGTTGCTCAAGCATCGCGGCTGGACACCAATCTCCAAGAAACGGTTGTCGAACATACGTTGGTTTGCAGAAGACGTATGATATTGGGCTGTGGTAAGCCAGTGACTGCGCTTGACAGACTGCGGAGTGATGCCAAGAAGTTTACAGATGGCATTTTCTGTGGCTCGGATGTTGCGACGGGTATCCACAATCTGTGTCTTCACGCTGAGGTACGACGACTCCAATTGGTTCACGGCGGTGGAATAGGCCTTACCATTCTCATAAAGCGACTTCTGGGTATCCAGCGAGGCGTTCCAAAGACTGTCTGTTAGGGTGAGGATTTCCAACTGGCGGTCGAGTAACAAGAGCATAAAGTATTGCTGGGCGGTAGTTGAGATGAGGTTTGCCTTTATGGCTTCTTCGCTCAACTGAGCCTGCAGGAGCACGGCCTTGGCGGCGCGCTTCTTGTTGGTGATACTGCCGAAGAGGTCAACATCCATCGAAAGTTGTAGCGGAAGGTCGTATGTCTTCGAGAAGGCACTCTTGTCGAAACTGGCGAGTGTGCCCTGCGGCATGAAATAGAGCGACGGCAGGTAGGCCAACTTGGCCATCTTCAACGAGGCCTCGCTCTTCTCGACTGCAATGCGGGCGGCGTTCAGGTTGGTGTTATTTGCCAGCACCTGCTCAATGAGTTGTTGCAGGAGCGGGTCGTTGAAGAATTCACGCCATGACATCTGGGCGAGAGAGTTGCTGCCACCAGTCTCTCCGACATTGCTACCGAATATATTGGCAGGTTCCTCTACCGTCTTTTCATATTTATTGTATAGGCCGCAGCCCGTGAACATCATACTCACGGCCGCAGCAAGGATAATATTTTTATACTTCATATTCATTTTTATCTCTAAGGTTTTTACTCTTCGCCCTCATTTGGGGTAGGTTGGGGATGAGTCCCCTGGAACCGCTCATGAAGGCCCTGGAACACGATGAAGAAGGCTGGGACGACGAAGAGGAGGGCAATGGTACCCACACTCATACCGCCGATGACACCTAAAGCGAGGGCGCGGTTACCGTTGGCACCGGCGCCTCCCTCGATAACGAGGGGTATCATACCGATGATCATCGTGGCCACCGTCATGAGGATAGGACGCAAACGCTCCTTACAAGCCTCGAAGGCCGCCTCGACAATGGTCATGCCCTGTGCACGGCGCTCTGATGCAAACTCGGTAATCAAGATGGCCGTCTTCGAGAGTAAGCCTATCAGCATGATGACACCCGTCTGCAAGTAGATGTTGTTATCCATGCCCGGCAGACCCAGTTGGTTGCCAAAGTAGGCGAACACGAAAGCACCCATCAGGCCGAACGGCACGCTGAACAGC
>JAFWTK010000194.1 GCA_017518935.1 Prevotella sp. | reverse complement strand
CATACCAAAAATTCTTTTTTTCATACGATAAAAAATTTAAATTAATAAAAAAATTAAAATGTTGTTATACTTCTTTCTATTTCTCTCAAATCTACGCATCAGCCCAATAACAGGGCACAATATCTCCTGCGCGGAGTTACATTTTTGGTGCAAATATAGACATATTTCCGAAATCTTGCAAACATTTTCGCCTTTTTTTTATAAAAAACAGCAAAATAATGCCATTTTCAGGGCAATTTATCGAAAAAACGACGCATTTTGCGCGAAATTCCGTTTATACATCGGGGTTTGCACACGATTGACTCTCATTGTTTCTGTTTCGTAGTCCGAAAGGTCCTCCTATTACCTTATTATATTATTATAGAGACTCATTTATTGATCCTCGTTTATGATTTTCGGGTGCAAAAGTAATATTTTATTTTTAATATTCAAATATTCTTTGCTTTTTTTTGCATTTTTATAGCAAAAAAATCTTAAACCATCGGAAGGATGACTAAAACTCTGCCGATTTTGGGGTTCTTGGGAACGGAATAACGTCACGGATATTCTGCATGCCTGTCACGAAGAGAATCAGCCGCTCGAAACCAAGGCCGAAGCCGGCGTGGGGACAGGATCCCCAGCGACGGGTGTCCAGATACCACCAGAGTTTGTCAGTTTCCATACCACGACGATTGATCTCTGCCATCAATTTGTCATAGTTCTCCTCACGCACTGAGCCACCGATGATCTCACCAATCTGCGGAAAAAGCACATCCGTACCCTGCATGGTGGGACCGGGGGCAACGGAACCCTTATAGCCTTCTGTACCGTTCTGTTTCATATAGAAGGCTTTGATGGCAGCAGGATAGTCGGTCATGATGACGGGTTTCTTAAAGTGCTCCTCTACGAGGTAGCGCTCATGCTCGGAAGCCAGGTCGTCGCCCCAGTTGCAAGGGAACTCAAACTTCTTGCCATTCTTGATAGCCTCCTGTAAAATATTGATACCCTCGGTATAGGGCAAGCGGATGAAAGACTCCTTGAGCACACCTTCGAGACGGGCAATAAGAGTCTTGTCGATCATCTGGTTCAGGAACTGCAAGTCATCCTTACAGTTGTCGAGTGCCCAACGGACACAATATTTGATGAAGTCCTCCTCTAAATCCATCAGTCCTTCCTGGTCGAGAAAAGCCACCTCGGGCTCTATCATCCAGAACTCAGCCAGATGACGCGGGGTGTTACTGTTCTCTGCACGGAAGGTTGGACCAAAGGTATAGATGGCACCCAGTGCGGTAGCACCTAGTTCGCCTTCCAACTGACCAGAAACGGTGAGCGATGTCTGCTCACCAAAGAAGTCATCGTCGTAAATAATCTTCCCGTCCTCATCTTTCTTCAAGTCATAGAGGTTCTTCGTGGTCACCTGAAACATGTTACCTGCTCCCTCACAATCACTGGCTGTGATTAGCGGGGTGTGGAAGTAGAAGAAGCCATGCTCATGGAAATAGGTATGGATAGCCATCGCCATATTGTGACGGATGCGCATGACAGCCCCGAAGGTATTGGTACGCAGACGCATGTGGGCATTCTTGCGCATCACCTCAAACGACTGTCCCTTCTTCTGCATAGGATAGTCATTGCCGCAGAGGCCATACACCTCGATTCGCGAAGCCTGTATCTCTGAAGTCTGGCCAGCACCCTGACTCTCGACCAATAAACCTTCAGCACAGATACAGGCACCAGTAGTAACCTGCTTCAGCAGTTCATCATCAAACTTGGTGGCATCAGCCACTATCTGCACATTCTTAATAGTGGATCCATCGTTGAGGGCAATGAAATCAACGTTCTTGCTGCCACGATGCGAGCGCACCCAGCCCTTTACGCAAACTTCCTTGCCGTATGCCGTGCTTTTCAGCACATCTATAATCTTTGTTCTTTTCATTATTTCTATCTTTTTTAGGCTTTCCTAAAGTATCCCTAGTATAGTCTAGGATTATTACTCATAAGCGCCCATGCGAAGACGGTCCACCTCTTCCTCCGTCAGGTAGCGCCAGTCGCCGCGCTTCAGGTTCTTCTTGGTGAGACCGGCAAACTGCACACGGTCCAGTTTCAGTACCTTATAGCCGAGGCTTTCAAAGATACGGCGCACAATACGGTTCTTGCCCGAATGAATCTCAATGCCGATCTGTTTCTTGTCTGTGGGATGGGCATACTGCACATCATCGGCCTTGATCTCACCATCCTCCAATTGGATGCCTTCGGCTATCTGCTGGAGATCGTGAGCCGCACAAGCCTTGTCGAGGAATACATGGTAAATCTTCTTCTTGAGATATTTCGGATGGGTCAGTTTTGAGGCCATATCACCATCGTTCGTGAGCAGGAGCACGCCAGTGGTGTTCCTATCCAGACGACCGACAGGATAGATACGCTCCGTGCAAGCAGTCTTCACCAGATCCATCACTGTCTTACGCTGCTGAGGATCATCACTCGTCGTCACATAGTCCTTCGGCTTGTTCAGCAGGACATAGACCTTCTTCTCGATGCTGACAGGCTGATCATGGAAACGAACCTCATCGGTACGGAGAATCTTCGTACCCAGTTCGGTCACCACCTGACCGTTGACCGTCACCACGCCTGCCTGGATGAACTCATCGGCCTCACGACGGCTACAGACACCGGCATTGGCCAGGTACTTATTCAGACGAAGTGGCTCGCTGGGATCATAATTGACTTCCTTATATTCGATACGCTTCTTCAGGCTATACTTGGCATTCGGATCATAGTCGGTCGAATGGGGGCGACCATTCTTCTTAAATGGCTTATAGGGCTTGTTAGGATAATTGGGGTTATAACCGCTTCGGGGTTTCTGACCATAATCATTTTCGGGACGCGGCTGGTAACCACGAGACTGATAGCCACTCTGCAGATTGTAACCGCCCTCACGGGGTTGACGGGGTTGGAAACCCCCACGTTGCGGAGCACCGTAAGCAGGGCGATTGCCATTGTAGCCACTCTGACGAGGCTGGAAACCTCCTTCACGGGGTTGACGGGGTTGGAAACCTCCTTCACGGGGCTGACGGTAGCCTCCTTGCTGGTTATAGCCACCTGTCCTCGGGCGATAACTGGGGCGCTGAGGTGTGCCACTCTGCAGACCTGCACCGAAACCTTCCGGACGGAAGCCGCCCTCATCCTCTTCATGATTGTTGTAACTCGGACGCTCATAGGCTGGACGCTGTCCGTTGTGAATACGTGGGCGCGGGGAACGGCCCGGACGAAATTCACGCTGTTCTCTCTGAAAACCTTCTTTTGGTGTTTCTTCTTGTTTCTTTTCGTTCTCGAAATCCATTTTCTTTCTATTCTAAAATCAATCTATATATTTATATATATGTATATAATATACATTAAATACCGGTATAAGTAGAGGGAGTGATGGCGTGCAACTCCTCCTTGACGGATGCACTGACATCGAGCGTCTCGATAAAGTCGCGGATGGTCTGCTCTGTCATCTTCTGGTTGGTGCGGGTCAGTGCCTTCAACGCCTCGTATGGATGGGGATAGGCCTCACGGCGGAGGATGGTCTGAATACCCTCAGCCACCACTGCCCATGTATTGTCAAGATCCTCCTGCAACTTCTCCTCGTTGAGGATCAACTTGCGCAGTCCCTTCAACGTACTTTGGAATGCAATGAGCGCATGGCCCATCGGCACGCCCACATTACGCAGGACAGTAGAGTCGGTCAGATCGCGCTGCAAACGGCTGACAGGTAACTTCTGCGCGAGGAACTGCAGAATGGCATTGGCAATGCCGAGGTTACCCTCCGAATTCTCGTAGTCGATAGGGTTCACCTTGTGCGGCATGGCACTGCTACCCACCTCACCGGCCTTGATCTTCTGCTTGAAATAGTCCATGGAGATATACATCCAGAAGTCACGGTCGAGGTCGATGACAATTGTATTGATTCGGCGCATGGCATCGAAGATAGCCCCCAGCCAGTCGTAGTTGGAGATCTGCGTGGTGTACTGTTCACGCTCCAAGCCCAGTTTCTCGCTGACAAACTGATTGCCGAACTCCCGCCAGTCATACTGGGGATAGGCCACATGGTGGGCATTGTAATTACCGGTAGCACCGCCAAACTTCGCCGTCACCGGTGTCTCCTTCAAGGCACGCAACTGCTCCTCTAACCGATAGACATAGACCATCACCTCCTTACCCAGGCGGGTAGGAGACGCAGGCTGCCCATGTGTTTTGGCTAGCATTGGTATCATTTTCCATTCCTCTGCATAGTCATGAAGTTGCTCTATCAGTTCCTCCACCAGCGGATAATACACGTTTTCCAGAGCCTCCTTGACAGACAGGGGGACTGAGGTGTTGTTGATATCCTGTGAGGTCAGGCCGAAATGAATAAACTCCTTGTACCGGTCGAGTCCCCCAATCTTGTCGAATTCTTCCTTGATAAAGTATTCAACCGCCTTGACATCGTGGTTAGTCACCTTCTCGATGTCCTTCACACGCTGCGCCTCGGCAGGAGTCAGATTGCGATAGATGTCGCGGAGCCCTTCAAACAGGCTATGGTTGAAATCTTCCAATTGCGGCAATGGCAGTTCGCAAAGCGAAATGAAATACTCAATCTCCACACGCACCCGATAGCGGATCAGCGCATATTCCGAAAAGTAATCTGCCAATGGTTCTGTCTTGCCTCTGTAGCGGCCATCTATAGGCGAGATGGCTGTCAGTAAACTTAAATCCATTTTTCCTAATTATCGATAATTATCCTTTAGTGTGTCGTTTTGGGGTGCAAAGGTAAGGATAAAAATCGAATCTGCAAAATTTTCTCACGAAAAACTTGCAGATTCGTCAAGTATTATACCTTGCTTACAACTGATAGAGGTCGTTTGCTGCCATCAGTTCCACCTTTTTCTCTTCCAGGACGCGCTCACAGGCATCAAGATCGGTAGGACGGATCACCACGTGAGCCACGTCACCATTGGCAAATGAATACATATACTCAATGAAGATGCCTTTCTGGGAAAGATATCTGAGTACGACAGCCAGCGACCCGCTCGTGTTCGGGCAGACAAAGCCTATTACATCAGTAATCTTAACGGCAAAATGAGCCTCTTTCAACACCTGATAGGCTTTCTCTGGATCAGAAACGATACAACGAAGGATGCCGAAGTCACTGTTGTCGGCAATACTCATGGCTGAAAGGTTGACACCTGCCTCGCCAAGCACATCTGTTACCTCGGTAAGTCTGCCTGACTTATTCTCGAGGAAAATACTTAATTGTTTTGCTTTCATTTTATACTGTTTTTTAGGATTATCTAGGACCACCTAAGACTACTAGAGTTGGCGCTTATCTATCACACGCTTGGCCTTGCCCTCGGAGCGCTCGATGCCCTTCGGTTCCACGAGACGCACCTTGAAGCCCAGGCCAATGACACTGCGGAGTTCGCCTTCGAGTTTCTTCTGCAGGCCGACCATCGTCGACATATCATCGGTGAAGTAGTCTTCCTTGACCTCGACCTTGAGTTCGGAGGTGTCTGTATTGTTCACGCGATCCACGATGAGCAGGAAGTGCGGCTCGAACTCCTTCTGCTTCAGGATGACATCCTCAATCTGCGACGGGAACACATTGACACCACGGATGATCAGCATATCGTCGCAACGGCCGAGGATTCGATCCATACGGACAAGGGTACGGCCACAGGCACATTTCTCGTAGTGCAGGGCAGTGAGGTCATGGGTACGATAGCGTAACAGCGGCATACCTTCCTTGGTCAAATGGGTAAACGTCAGTTCACCGAATGTACCCTCCGGCAATGGCTCGCCGGTATTGGGATCGAGTATTTCCGGATAGAACAGGTCTTCGTTGAGGTGGGTACCACACTGGTGCTGACACTCATACCCGACACCTGGTCCGGCAATCTCACTCAGTCCATAGATGTCATAGGCCTTGATACCTAATGACTCTTCCAGTTTGACACGCATTTTCTCCGTCCAGGGCTCTGCGCCGAAGACACCCACTTTCAGTTTAAACTCGTCTCTGTTCCACTCACACTCACCAAGGGCCTCGCCGAGGAACATCGCGTAACTGGGAGTACAACAGAGGATGGTGGTTCCAAAATCGTGCATCAGGGTGATCTGTTTCTGGGTATTGCCCGATGAAATGGGAATTACGGATGCACCAATATTCGTTGCACCGTCATGGGCACCCAGACCACCAGTAAAGAGACCGTAGCCGTAGGCCACCTGGAAGATATCATCCTTGCCGGCACCATAGGCGGTGAAGGCACGTGAGATGGCCTCCGACCACATGGCAAGGTCCTTACGGGTATAAAGCACGACCACAGGCTTACCGGTTGTACCGGATGAAGCATGGATACGCACAATCTGACTCATCGGTACAGCAGCCAGACCAAAAGGATAATTGTCTCGGAGATCGAGTTTGTTGGTAAACGGCAGTTTCACGATATCGTCGATGCTCTTGATATCGCCCGGTTCCAGTCCCATCTCCTGGAATTTCTTCCGATAGAAGGGAGTGTTGTAATACACATACTCAGCCATCTTGATGAGACGACGACTCTGTAACTCGCGAAGTTGCTCGCGATCCATACACTCTACGTGTTCATTCCAAATCATAAGTCTTTGTCTTTCGTTTTACGGGTTTGTTGGGTTTATGCGGCAAAGGTACGCATTTTTTTTGAAACAACAAAAAAAACCTCAGAATTTCTTCTGAGGCTTCTCTTTCGTGGGCGTTGACGGATTCGAACCGCCGACCCTCTGCTTGTAAGGCAGATGCTCTAAACCAACTGAGCTAAACGCCCTCTTTTCGATTTGCGGGTGCAAAGGTACAACAAAAAAGTGAATAGCGAAAAGTGAAAAGTGAAAAGTTACTTTTTGTTGACGTTTTTTAACAGAATTACCCTAATAAATGTTCAATATCCGATTGCGGGAGGATGCTAAGGACGGCCTTGCCATCGGGCGTGTAGTTGACATTTGAACAGGTAAACAGTTCATTGACCAGATTCTCCATTTCCTCGTTACTAAGAATCTGACCATAGGGTATTGCCGCACTGCGCGCCAGACTCAACGCCACCGTGGCATTGATCTCATCCGCCACTCCCCTGCCCTTCTCCAAGGCATCAGCGACCATCCGCTGCAGCAGCATCACAGGGTCGATCCCCTCGATACCGGTGGGGATGCCATTGATGGCGTATGTATTACCACCGAGATCACTCAGATCAAATCCCAACCCAGAGAGCGTCGGCAGGATGGAACCCAACACCACGGCATCAGAGGCAGAAAACTGAATGGTTTCAGGGAAAAGCAACTTTTGCGACTCACTAGTCATGGCACGCTGCTGTTCCATATATTTCTCATAGAGTATTCGGATGTCGGCGCGATGTTGGTCAATAATCATCAGTCCCGACTTTACTGCCGTCATAACATATTTCCCCTTGAACTGATAATGGGCGGGCGACTTTTCTGCAATCATCTCCGGAACAGTGATGACAGAAGGTGTTTCCGAAAACTCAAACAGATCAGTTGGCAAATGGTCGGAAGGCCGCTGAACAGAGCCGGACGACAGAGAGTCGTATAGTTTCTGCCAGTCTGATGGCACAGGACTCTTAGGAGATGATGGGGCAGACTTAAACGGATTATAGTCCGGGTTATAATGAGGCTGTGGCGGGGCTATCGGCCGTTCCGGGTCATAGACAGGTATTTCGGGCCGACCGACGGTGTCGAAATCAATAGTAGGCACCTCGCAGAACTTGCCGATCGCATCACGGACAGCCGCCATCAGGATCTGCCAGATGGCCTGTTCATTCTCAAACTTAATCTCCGTCTTTGTCGGGTGGATATTGACATCTATATCGGCAGGATTGATGTCGAAATAGAGGAAATAGGGTATTTGCATACCCTCCTGAATCAATCGATCATAGGCGGTAATGACAGCCTTATGGAAATAAGGATGCTTCATGTACCGGCCATTCACAAAGAGATAGTCACAACCACCTTTCTTCCTGGCTTGCTCAGGCTTGGCTACAAAACCATAGATCCGACACATGGCCGTGTTGACATCCACCGGTATCAGATCCTGACCATACTGACGACCAAAGACATCGGCGATACGCTGCCGCAGACTGCCTGCCTTCAAGTTCATCAGTTCCACACCATTGCTATGCATGGTAAAATTGATCTCCGGATAGACGAGGACGATACGCTCAAAGGCCGTCAGGATATTGTTGAGTTCCGTGGCATTCGTCTTGAGGAACTTCCTGCGGGCCGGCACATTAAAAAAGAGGTTCTCCACCTTGAAGTTACTACCCACAGGACAGGACGTCGGTTCTTGACCAACCACCTTTGAACCGGAAACGGATACCAGCGTGCCGATCTCGTCACTCGCAGTCCGGGTCTGGAGTTCCACCTGAGCCACCGCCGCAATGGAAGCAAGCGCCTCTCCGCGGAAGCCCATCGTATGCAGGGCGAAAAGGTCTTCTGCTTTACGGATTTTAGAGGTGGCATGACGCTCGAAAGCCAGACGAGCATCAGTTTCAGACATACCCTTACCGTCGTCAATGACCTGAATAGATGTACGCCCGGCATCAACCACCAATACATGGATGGTCATGGCCTCGGCATCCACAGCGTTTTCAACCAACTCCTTGATAACGGAAGCCGGACGCTGTATCACCTCACCAGCGGCAATCTGGTTGGCAACACTATCGGGAAGCAGTTGGATTATATCTGTCATTCTTCGAGCGCCACACAAAGATGTCATAACGATTTCGGGGACGGACCTCGTCATACCAGGCAAAGCCATCCAATTGTTTCTTGTTGGCTGGTATCTGGTTGAGCGGATACATCGTACCGCTGGTCTTCGGAGTCCACACACTCTGCAATTTCCGGTCTTTGAGAAACATTTTCAGTTCTGTGGTTTCCTGATAATTATATATAATAGGTACGGTGTCACCCTCCTCGAAGTAATAGCCGATGATGACTTGATCCTTGGCCTGTGTCTCATGAATATTGCCCTCAATGAAATAGGCAAACATCTCTTTGGAGGATATCTGATTGTAGCAGGATGTATCACTTCGGAGTTGTTGGATGGAGAACGCATTCCCGATGACATGGGCCCTATCAATGACAGAGTCCTTCAAGAAAACCTGTATCGTGTTACCCAACAATTGTTGATTGTTGTTCCATACAATCGGATCCGTATACATCGTCATGCAGGAATCTAATGAGTTATACACCAAAGAATCACAGACTGCCTGCACATCAGTTCTGTAAGCCCTGACCTTGTGGAAGGCATAGATTTTCCTGTAGGCGGAATCCGTCTCTATATTATAGGTCACAATCTTGAAGGTATCGGCATGCATATAGAGCGAATCGCCCTGTGAATAGTCAATGGCCACCGCGCTGTCAGTACAAAGGGCAAAACCAGTATTCTCATAATACTCACCGTAATTGCCCGTTAGTTTATTCTTATTAATGGAATCCACATAGACGACGTTGCGGAAAGCCTGACTGAATCCCTGTTTGCTGTCATAATAGACACTGTCACCCACCAAGGTCTTTCCTTCATTATCGAGCACAGACCGTTCCATCAGTCGGGCCTGTTCGTTTTTCGTGTCATAATAACCTTGTTCGGAATAAATATGGCTTTTCCCTGACGTGATGTCCGAAGGACCCACAATATGCGCCAAGGAACGGGCATTGTCATAATAAAGCGTGTCAGTCGTCAGATAGAACTTCGGACTCTTCATCTTCACATCGTAGTTAAACACCGACATCTTGGTCTTCGTATTATATTCCCCCCAATCGGATGTCAGCGTCGTGTTCCCGTCAACCATCTTGCCGCCTTCAAAGAAATAAGCATTGTCATACAGACGGTCAAAGTCAAGACTGTCCGTATAGAGCGTGGTCTTCCTGTTTTTCAAGACTACATTATAACGGGCTCGCGCAATCTGTTCATTGCCGTCATAATAGGCGTAATCGCTGACAAGGGAGAGAGTGTCGCCCTGATACATCTTCACATGACCGAAGGCCTCAAAGGAATTGCTGGCTTCATAGAAATAGGCACTGTCGCAATAGAGTCTGGCCCCGACATGGGTGAAGTGCACTTTCCCATTGAGAATAGTCGCATCGGGATTCTTATATTGGTCGAAATGGAGCACATCGGCATGAACCAGATAGACGCGTTTGTCTTGTACCCGCACCTTACGAGCAGAGCGTTTCCGGGAACGGCTCTTCTGGGCATCGACAGATGCCGTCGCCAGCAATGCGAACACTACCATCAGAAACCATACAATCTTTTTCACTTGATCCAGCCCTCGTACTCGAACTTACAATCTCGATAATTATCATTCAAGCGGGTATAAACACCCTTTATCTTATCCACAACCCATTGATGAAGTACTTCCTCACGGCGTTTGTTAAGTACCACTTCCTTCAACACCTGATAATCATCACTGATATTGGCCCTGTGACCGTCAACACGACTCTTTAACTTAGCAATCACGCAAATCGTCTTACCTTTCTGGTTGATCATCTGGAATGACTTCGATATCTGTCCAACCTGCATCGTGTCGACCACCTTTGCCACCTCAGGAGGAAGATCCTGCATCTGGAAACGAGAAGTGATGCGCCCATACTGCAACTGAGAGTTGGACATCAGACCTTTGTTACTGCGTGTGTCCTTATCGTCTGACAACAGGGAGGCCCCGTCTTCAAACGTGAACTTACCCGCACGAATATCATCGGCAATGGAATCCAGACGGTTCTGTGCTTTCTCTATAGCCTCATCAGAGACAATGGGCTTTTTCAGAATATGTCGGACATTCACCTTGTCGCCACGTTTTTCCACCAGTTGGATAATATGATAGCCGAACTCTGATTCTACAATCTTTGAAATTTTCGTGGGGTCAGTCAGATTGAAAGCCACTGTGGCAAACGCCGGATCCAGCGTACCACGACCCACTAGTCCCAGTTCACCGCCACGACGGGCTGAGACTGGGTCTTCGGAATACAAGCGTGCTAAGGTCTGGAATGTAGACTCTCCCTTATTCACACGGTCCGTATAGTCACGCAACTCTTCCTTCACACGATTAATCTCCTCTTCCTCAATACGGGGAGTCTGACAAATAATCTGTACCTCTACCTCTGTTTGCACAAACGGAAGACTGTCTTGCGGAAGATTGGAGAAATAGCGACGCACATCTGCCGGCGTCACGGCAATATCCTGCACCAGTTTCTGACGCATCTTCTGCACTTTCTGTCGGTCTTTAAACTCATCACGCATCTCGTTACGCATCTGGGCAATCGTTTGATGCTTGTATTCTTCGAGCCGTTCACGCGAACCATCGACCATATCCAGCCACGTACTGATCTGCTGTTCCACATCCTGTGCCACATCGGCATCCGTCACCTCAATACTATCGATGTCTGCTTGGTGGACAAAAAGTTTCTGAACGGCAATCTGTTCCGGAATCGTACAGTCTGGATCCCCACTCCACTTGACACCTTCCATGGCGGCCTGCATACGCAGATTTTCCACGTCAGATTTCAAGATAGCCTCATCGCCAATCACCCATATCACCTCGTCAATGACACTATGGGCCGGAATAATGGAACCGGAGTCCGCAGAACTCGTTGACGGAACCGACATACCGGCAGGACTCGGCATTGTAGCAATACCCATCAGAGGGACCGCTGCCAAAAAAGGCAGGACAATTTTTCTTGTTATTCTCATTGATGCTTATTAACTGTTTTCAAAACTTCCTTGTTAACGGTAAAAGGATAACGTCGGCGCAGGTCATAGACCCAGGCTTTCTCAAGCATGTCCTGATAGTCGGCTGTCACTTGACCTCGAACATCGGTATAGTCCTCTGGTCCCTTTTTTAACAGTTTACCATAAACGGCATCTATCGGATAACCGTCAACAGGAACAACCGTCGCGTCACACTTAAAGACCTCCTTATCGACCAAAGGAAGGTCACCTTGCTTAAAGATACCCTTCTCCACACGGATACGGATGACAGAATCGGGATTGAAGGTACTGCGTAAGGCCTCTGCCCACTGATCAAAAGGCAGTTTCTTGACACAGTTCTTTACGGCCTTCACATCTGACTTATTCTTCACATGGTAGGCAATACCCTTATAACGAGGCTCCGACCAAGCATAGTCTTTCTTGTGTTCCTTGAAATAGGCCGCCAGTCCTACTTCGTCTTTCGCGCCCTTATCCCAGACCTCACGGCTACTGATCTCATATAGCAACAATCCGTCATGATACTCCTGAATCAAGTACTTCGCCTCATTATCTATTGCTGCCAAAGAGTCAGTCCTCATGGTCATAACATCTTCCTTGCTCATTGTTCCGCCTGACTCTTTCAGCATCTGCTGGATCTTCTGTTCTGCAATACGGTCTCGAAGACCCTGTTGCTCTATTCTACGAATGATGTCATTCTTCAACGAATCGAAAGGTTCCAACTGCTTACGGTCTTTCATTAAGATGATATGATAGCCTCTCGGCGTCAATACAGGTTGACTGAACTCGCCCACCTGCAAGGCATAGGCAGCATCCTCGAACTCCTTGAAAGCCTGATTGGGTGCGATCCACGTAGAAAGTTCTCCGCCATTGGCTCCAGTCTTCTTGTCATCAGAAAAACGCTTGGCAAGATCTGCATAATCCGCACCGGCCTTTAAAAGTTGGTAAACAGAATCTGCACGATGCCGAACCCTGTCCTGCTCTTCCTGTGTCGCCTTCGAGGAGAGAAGGAAAAAGATATGTGCCGGATAGATCAATCCTTTTGAACCAATCTGTTCCTTGGTCCTTTCATACGTGTCACGAGCCTCTTTCAGTACATCCGCATCCGTCACCAATGTAGGCCGCACCTGCTGGTCACGGTACATTGCGAACTCCTGCTTGAATGATGTCAAAGTATCTAATTTGGCTTCGAGCGCTGCTGCGACCTTCAACTTATAGTTAATAAACAGATCCACATATTCGTCGATAGTCTTTTTATCAATGACACCTTCTGAATTATTCTTATTATAAGAATATTCAAACTCAGAACGCAACACAGGATTCCCATTGATGGTCATAATCACTGGATCCGACTTTGGCTGAGCCAAAGTGGGGAAAAATGAAAAGTGAATAGTGATAATTATTAGCAAAAACCTCTTCATAATCTTCAATGTTCAGTCATTTGGACGACTATAATTGGGAGCCTCACTGGTAATGGTGATATCATGAGGATGACTCTCATTGACACCGGCATTGGTGATACGAGTGAACTTGGCCTCGTGGAGTTTCTCAATCGTGGCAGCACCGCAATAGCCCATACCAGACCGCAGACCACCAACCATCTGATATATCACCTCCTGAACGGTACCCTTATACGGCACACGTCCAGCGATGCCCTCGGGCACAAGTTTCTTCACCTCCTTGGTATCACCCTGGAAGTAACGGTCCTTTGAACCATGTTTCTGCTCCATAGCCTCAAGAGACCCCATGCCACGATAACTCTTAAACTTACGTCCGTTATAGATAATGGTATCACCAGGACTCTCTTCCGTACCTGCAACCAGAGAGCCGATCATCACACAACTACCACCGGCAGCCAGGGCTTTCACGATATCGCCGGAATAGCGTAGGCCACCATCAGCAATAAGAGGCACCCCCGTTCCCTTCAAAGCACTATAGACATCATAAACGGCACTCAACTGAGGCACGCCCACGCCTGCCACCACACGGGTCGTACAAATAGAGCCTGGGCCGATACCAACTTTCACGGAGTCTGCACCGTTCTCTACCAACATCTTGGCAGCCTCACCTGTAGCAACATTACCCACCACAATATCAATGTTGGGGAAAGCCTTCTTAGCCTCTACCAACTTCTCAATCACCGACTTGGAATGACCGTGCGCCGTATCAATGACAATCGCATCAGCACCAGCATCGACCAAAGCCTGCATACGGTCCAGCGTATCAAACGTCACGCCGACACCTGCAGCCACACGCAGACGACCTTTTTCATCCTTACAGGCCATCGGCTTGTCCTTGGCCTTGGTGATATCCTTGTAGGTAATCAGGCCAATAAGACGGTTGTCCTTATCGACCACAGGGAGTTTCTCAATCTTGTTCTCCTGGAGAATCTGGGCGGCTGCCGTCAGGTCGGTCTGCTGATGAGTGGTGACCAGATTCTCCTTCGACATAATCTCCTCCACAGGGCGGTCAAGACGACGCTCAAAGCGCAGGTCACGGTTCGTCACGATACCCACAAGACGGTTGTCATTGTCCACCACGGGAATACCGCCTATATGATACTCCGACATGATTTCAAGGGCCTGAGCCACCGTAGAACCAAGGGGAATGGTAATCGGATCGTAGATCATGCCATTCTCGGCACGTTTCACAATAGCCACCTGACGAGCCTGTTCCTCAATGGACATATTCTTATGAATCACACCGATACCGCCCTCACGGGCAATGGCGATGGCCATCTGCGATTCTGTGACCGTGTCCATCGCGGCCGTCACAAAAGGAACGTTCAACTCGATATTACGAGAGAAACGGGTTTTCAACTCTACTGTCTTGGGCAGCACTTCTGAATAAGCCGGAATCAACAGGACATCGTCGAATGTCAAGCCATCCATCACAATCTTGTCGTCAATAAATGAAGCCATAATATTTTACCTTTTTACTTTTTTACCTTATTTACTTTTAGTTTGCCATTTCCGAGATAAACTTGATGCGCACCAGACGGATTTCATCTTCGGAATAGTCTTTGCCCAGTTCTTCCTGAGCCACATCCAACTTGTCAGTATCTGAATCTGCAAAGTAGTCATAGATGTCATCAATATGATCCTCGTCCATGATATCCTCCAGGAAATAGTCGATATTCAGTTTCGTACCACTATAGACTATCGCCTCAATCTCATCGAGCAACTCGTCAAAATCGATGCCTTGGGCATTGGCGATATCGTCGAGCGCCACCTGACGATCAATGCTCTGGATAATCTTCACCTTCAGCATCGATTTCTTGGCAACAGTACGGACACGCAGATCCATCTGGCGCTCTATCTCGTTTTCTTCGCAATACTTGGCAATTAGTTCCACAAACTCCTTGGCATATGGCTGTTTCACCTTGCCTTCGCCCACGCCCTGGATATTCTTCAGTTCCTCAAGGGTGACAGGATAGTCCGTGGCCATCTGGTCGATGCTGACATCCTGGAAAATAACATATGGCGGACGCTCCAACCGCTTCGACACTTTCTTACGGAGGTCACGCAACATGGCACTGAGCGTCGGGTCAAGGGCACCCGTTCCTCCCTCTGGCTCATTGCCTGCCTCATAGTCATCACTGAATTCTGCATCCTTAACTATCATAAACGACTTGGGGGATTTCAGGAATTTCTTCCCTGCTGCCGTAATCTTCAAAAGACCATAGTTCTCCACCTCTTTTCTAAGATAGCCTGCTATGAGTGCCTGACGGATGACCGGATTCCATATCTTCTCGTCATCATCTTCACCTATACCAAACTCATCCAGTTCATGGTGTTTATGAGCCAGAATCTCTTCCGTTTCCTTGCCCATAATAAAATCTATGACATAGTCACTTCGGAAATTCTCCTTGATAAGTTGAATGACATTCAGCACTGTCACCAACTGATCCTTGGCCTCTATCTTGGTCTTCGGATGCAGACAGTTGTCGCAGTTCCCACAGTTGTCCTTATCATAGGATTCACCAAAATAGTGCAGCAGCATCTTTCTGCGACAGACGCTCGTCTCGGCATAGGCAGCGGTCTCGACCAGCAACTGACGTCCGATATCCTGCTCGGCTACGGGCTTCCCCTCCATAAACTTCTCCAGTTTATCCAGGTCCTTACTGGAATAGAAGGCCAGACAAATACCCTCCCCACCATCACGACCGGCACGACCGGTCTCCTGATAATAGCCTTCCAACGACTTCGGGATATCATAATGGATTACAAAGCGCACATCAGGCTTGTCAATACCCATACCAAAGGCAATGGTGGCCACAATCACATCAATGTCTTCCATCAGGAAGGCATCCTGTGTCTGCGTACGAGTGGCAGAATCCAGTCCGGCATGATAGGCTGCCGCCTTGATATCATTGGCTCTGAGGATGGCGGCTAGTTCCTCGACCTTCTTTCGGGAGAGACAATAGATAATACCACTCTTACCGGGATGCTGCTTGATGAACTTGATGATATCCTTATCCACCTCCTTTGTCTTCGCCCTCACCTCATAATACAGATTCGGACGATTAAAGGAACTCTTAAACTCCGTGGCATCCACAATACCCAGGTTCTTCTTGATGTCTGAACGCACTTTGTCGGTAGCAGTAGCAGTCAAGGCAATTATCGGGGCTTCGCCAATCTCATTGACAATCGGGCGGATGCGACGGTATTCCGGACGGAAATCATGACCCCATTCCGAAATACAATGGGCCTCATCGACGGCATAGAAGGAAATCTTCACCGACTTCAAGAACTCCACATTGTCTTCCTTCGTCAGCGACTCAGGAGCCACATATAGGAGTTTAGTGTGTCCGGCGAGGATATCAGCCTTTACCTGATCGATGGCCGCCTTATTCAGTGAGGAATTCAGGTAATGGGCCGTCCCTTCCTGTTCGCTCAGATTGGAGATGACATCCACCTGATTTTTCATCAAGGCTATCAAAGGCGATATGACAATGGCCGTACCCTCCATCAGCAATGACGGCAACTGGTAGCAGAGGCTCTTTCCTCCGCCCGTCGGCATCAGCACGAATGTGTCTTTTCCGTCCAACACATTCTGGATGATACGTTCCTGATCCCCTTTGAACTTGTCAAATCCAAAATATTTCTTTAAAGCAGTTGTTAGATTAATCTTTTCCGCCATATATTTCCTCCTACTCACTTTTCACTTCTATCATGAGGCTAATTTCTGTAAATGGGACTTTTCCAGTTGTTTTCTGGCAAAGTCCGCCGTTACCTCAAATTTCTTTATCTTTTTCGATGGGGCATCAAACATAGTATCCATCATGATATTCTCCACAATCGACCGGAGCCCACGAGCCCCGAGTTTATACTCCACAGCCTTGTCAACAATGATTTTCAGTGCCTCAGGCGTAAACGTGAGTTGGATGCCATCCATCTCAAAGAGTTTCACGTACTGACGGATAATGGAGTTCTTCGGTTCCACGAGAATCTTTTCCAAAGCCTCACGGTCGAGTGGATTCAGATAAGTCAGCACTGGCAGTCGTCCGATAATCTCAGGGATGAGCCCGAATGACTTCAAGTCCTGCGGCACGATATACTGCATCAGGTTTGCTTTGTCAATTTTAGCGACATTCTGTACGGAATTATATCCCACCACATGGGTGTTCATCCGTTGCGCTATCTTTCGCTCGATACCGTCGAAGGCACCACCACAGATAAACAGGATGTTGCGGGTGTCTAACTGAATATATTCCTGATCAGGATGCTTCCTCCCACCCTTGGGCGGCACATTGACGGTCGTGCCCTCCAACAATTTCAGAAGTCCTTGCTGAACACCCTCGCCACTGACATCACGGGTAATTGAGGGATTGTCCGCCTTACGGGCAATCTTGTCGATCTCGTCGATAAACACAATACCACGCTGGGCAGCGTTCACATCATAGTCGGCCACCTGCAACAGACGGGTCAGGATACTTTCCACATCCTCGCCCACGTAGCCGGCCTCTGTAAACACCGTGGCGTCGACAATCGTAAACGGCACATCAAGGAGTCTGGCAATGGTTCTGGCAAGGAGCGTCTTGCCTGTTCCTGTCGAGCCTACCATGATAATATTGCTCTTCTCAATCTCCACCTCGTCGGCACTAGAAGGCTGTTGGAGCCGCTTATAATGATTATAGACTGCCACAGATAAATAACGCTTGGCCTCATCCTGGCCAATGACATATTGGTCAAGATAGGATTTGATTTCTTGAGGCTTGGGGATCCGCTCCTTCGCACCCCCATTAAACCGATGTACCCCATTCGTCTCATGAGACTTGGTCTCCTGCATCCAGTCCTGCTGCTGAACAATCTGATAGGCCTGCTGGGCACAGTCCTCACAGATATAACCGTTGAGTCCCGTTATCAGCAGTCTGACCTCTCTTTCCGTCCTTCCGCAGAAACTACATACACCTTTCTTCACCATCCTTATCCTTTCCTCGTCAATACGTTGTCAATCATGCCATATTCCTTGGCTTCCTCTGCCGTCATCCAATAGTTACGGTCAGAGTCAGCATATACTTTCTCGTAGGGGGTATGCGAGTGGTTGGAGATAATCGTATACAACTCCTTCTTGAATTTCAGGATTTCTTTGGCTTCGATCTCGATATCTGAAGCCTGACCCTGCACGCCACCCAACGGCTGATGAATCATCACCCGGCTATGAGGCAGCGCGGAACGTTTACCCTCTGTACCTGCCACCAGCAGGACAGCACCCATCGAGGCTGCCATACCAGTGCATATGGTAGCGACATCACTGGAGATGAACTGCATCGTGTCATAGATACCGAGTCCTGCCGTCACACTACCGCCAGGGCTGTTGATATAAATAGAGATATCTTTGCCAGAATCCACGGAGTCGAGGTAGAGTAATTGAGCCTGTAACGTGTTAGCGGTATAGTCATCTATCTGCGTACCGAGAAAAATGATGCGGTCCATCATCAATCGCGAGAACACATCCATCTGAGTGACGTTCAACTGACGCTCCTCAAGGATATACGGATTCAGATACTGTGCCTGAGCCCTCATCATCTCATCAAGCGTCAGACCATCCATTCCTAAATGCCCTACAGCATATTTTCTAAAGTCATTCTTCATCATGTTCTATCTTCCTTTCTTTATACGATTAAAAGGTTATCGACCTTTTATCTTGCATATTGGGACACAAAGATAAACAAAAAAGTCGATAACCCTTCAAAAAATGGAGTTATTTTTTCGTAAAAAAACTTATTTTCTCTCCATCAACTTATTAAACTCCTCAAAAGTGACTGATTTTTCCTCCAGTTTGACCACTGTTTTGAGTACTTCCGTCAACTTCATGTCGACGGCGCGGTCCACAAAATTATCAATGTTCTCACGTTTCTTCAACTGCTCGGCGGCATAATTCTCTATGACATCTTCGGGCACATTGCTCATACCGTACTGGGCGAACTGCGCACGGATGGCACTCTTGGCCACTTCCTTCAGGTCTTCGTCCTTTATTTCAATCTGCTGGGCAGCCACAATCTGCTCCTTGATGAGATGCCATTCCAGTTCCTGGATGCTGGCCTCAAAATTCTTCTCCACAAAGTCTGCCTCCTTATCCTTGTTGTTGTTCTGCATGATACGCTTCAACAGAGCCTCTGGAAATTCCAGTTTACCGACCTTCTTCTCTAGATGCTCACGGACATCCAGCATAAACTTATAATCGCTGCTTCCAGCGAACTGGGCCTTGAGTTGCTCGGCGATCTTCTCACGGAAGCCCTTTTCGTCGCTCACTGTACCTTCGCCGAACACTCTGTCGAACAGGGCCTGATTCACCTCTGCTGGCTGGAAATGACGAATCTCGATAATCTGGAAACTGAAGTCCGATATCAGGTCCTTCACCTTCTCCTTGTCCACCTTCAACAAGGCAGCCACCTCAGCATCATTATCGGGATAAGCCTTTTTGGGATTAAAGGTGATGATGTCGCCGGGCTTACAACCGTCGAAAAGTTTCTTCTGCTTGTCTTCCTTGATATAGGCAGGCATAATCATGCCGCCTTCAGTGGTGATACCCCCCTCCAGGGTATTTCCCTTCTTATCCAACTCACGCAGGTCACCTGTCAGCGTGTCATTACCACTGAACACCTCGGCCTTGACAAACTCTCCTGCCTGTGAAGCATACATACTCACCTGCTGGTCAATCATCTTGTCGTCAACAGTGATGGTATAATAAGTAATCTTGTCTCGTCCGCTCAACTTAGCCTCGAATGCCGGAGCCACAGCAATATCAAACACAAAGGTCAGGTCACCCTCCTTCTCAAAGTCTTGAGGTTGCTGCTTCTCGGTATTAGGCAAGGGGTCACCCAGCATCTGAATCTTGTTCTCACGCACATACTCATAGAGTTTCTCACCCAACAGTTTATTAACCTCTTCCACCTTCACGGCGGTACCGTATTGCTTCTTGATAAGTCCCATAGGAACATTACCGGGACGGAAACCTGGCACTTGTGCCTTCTTACGATAATCCTTCAGTGTCTTCTCTACCTTTTCCTGGTAGTCTGCCGGTTCAACAGTCATCGTCAACAGACCGTTGATCTTATCGGCGCATTCAAATGAAATTTTCATCTTTTTCTATACCTTATTAATTATATATCTCAATTTGGAGGTGCAAAATTACGCAATCTCAGCCGAAAAAAAGCATAATTTGGAAATTTTAACGTTCCTCACCATCCTCACGGACCTTCCGTTCTTCATCCAACAACTGGAAGTCTTTCTTACGCAACTCGAAGGATTCTGTAAGGTATTTCTCGCGCACCACCTTGTTGGCAGCCAGTTCTTCCGGTGTACCCTGGAACAGAATGCGCCCCTCAAAGAGCAGATAGGCACGGTCTGTAATAGCCAATGTCTCGTCCACGTTATGGTCGGTAATCAGTATGCCGATGTTACGGTACTTCAGATGCCACACAATCTGTTGAATATCCTCCACAGCAATGGGATCTACACCGGCAAACGGCTCGTCTAACATGATAAACTTCGGCTCAATGGCCAGGCAACGAGCGATTTCCGTTCTACGACGCTCACCGCCGGAAAGTTGATCTCCCTTGTTTTTGCGCACCTTACCCAAACGGAATTCACTAATCAGGCTTTCCAGTTTCTGCAACTGATAATCGCGAGGCTTGCCTGTCATCTCCAGAACCGACAGGATATTGTCCTCCACGCTCATCTTACGGAACACGGACGCTTCCTGTGCCAGATAGCCGATACCTGCACGAGCCCGTTTGTAGACCGGATAAGTGGTGACCTCCTCATCACCTAAATAGATATGACCGCCATTAGGCACAACCAGCCCCGTAGTCATGTAGAAAGAGGTGGTCTTGCCTGCACCATTCGGACCGAGCAGTCCCACAATCTCCCCCTGCTTCACATCGAAACTCACATCATTGACCACAGTACGCTTCCCATAGCGTTTCACCAGTCCTTCCGTCCGAAGTACCAGACGCTCATTATTTGTTGTCATTTCTTCCATATTCGGCTGCTAATTGGCTGCAAAGGTACAAAAAAAAAGAAAGAAATACTTATAATTAAGAATTATTTAGTACCTTTGCACCCAAATAAGGGAACAAGAGAATGATGATACTCAAATATCTGGCTATATTCGGACGGTACCTGATGTTGATGGGACGCACCTTTTCACGCCCCGAACGACTCAGGATGTTCCTCAAGCAATATGTCAAGGAGATGGCACAGTTAGGCGTCAACTCCATTGGTATCGTCCTCATCATCTCCTTCTTTATAGGAGCTGTCATCTGCATTCAGATGAAACTAAACATCCAGAGTCCCTGGATGCCTCGTTGGGTATCGGGCTACACCACCCGCGAGATTCTGCTTCTCGAATTCTCCAGCAGTATCATGTGCTTGATCCTGGCCGGGAAGGTGGGTTCCAACATCGCCTCTGAATTAGGCACGATGCGCGTCACACAACAAATCGATGCCCTTGAAATCATGGGTGTCAACTCGGCCTCTTACCTGATTCTCCCTAAGATCATGGGCATGTTGACCATCATGCCGTTTCTTGTCATCTTCTCGTCTGCCACCGGTATATTAGGTGCCTACGCTACCTCCTATATCGGACATATCCTACCGCCCGATGACCTGACGGCGGGTCTCCAGCACGACTTCGTGCCTTGGTTCCTCTGGATGAGCATTATCAAGAGCCAGTTCTTTGCCTTCATCATCTCCAGTGTTCCTGCCTTCTGCGGCTATACCGTCGAGGGCGGCAGCGTCAATGTCGGTAAGGCAAGTACCGATGCCGTGGTCACCTCCAGTATACTGATTCTCTTCAGTGATGTCTTTCTAACCCAACTATTGTCATGATTGAAGTCAAGAATCTATACAAGTCATTTGAGGGCAGAGAAGTGCTAAAGAATATCTGCACCGTGTTTGAGGATGGTAAGACCAACCTCATCATCGGTCGTAGTGGAAGCGGCAAGACCGTACTGATGAAGAACCTTGTGGGACTACTTGATCCCACCAGCGGTCAGGTGCTTTACGACGGGCGCGACTTTGTTAAGATGTCCAAGCATGAGAAGGTGATGATGCGCCGTGAAATGGGCATGATCTTCCAGAGCGCCGCCCTTTTCGATTCCCTCACCGTCCTTGAAAATGTCATGTTCCCTCTCGACATGTTCTCCACGATGACCCTTCGCGAAAGGACTAAACGCGCCATGGACTGTCTGGACCGCGTTAACCTCGACGGGGCCGAGGAGAAGTTCCCTGGCGAAATATCTGGTGGTATGCAAAAGCGCGTCGCCATCGCCCGTGCCATCGCCCTCAACCCCAAGTATCTCTTCTGCGACGAGCCCAACTCAGGCCTAGACCCCAAGACTTCGCTCGTCATTGACGACCTGCTTCAGGGTATCACCAAGGAGTTTAACATTACCACCATCATCAATACCCACGACATGAATTCCGTCATGGGTATCGGCGAGAACATCATCTTCATCTACGAGGGTGAGAAGGAATGGCAGGGTGAGAGCAGTCAGATAATGAAGTCCACCAACGAACGCCTGACCGATTTCATCTTTGCCAGTGACTTGCTGAAAAATATGCGTCAAGTCGTCATTAATAATGGGCTTGACCTATAAAAAGGGAGAAAACATGATTCCATACCGAACCATAGCCAGCATCCTTTTTCTGATGACAGCAATCCTGCTGCCAGCAAAAAACCTTGAGGAATACAAGAAGGAACTTTCCTCGAAAAAAGGAAAAGACCGCATTACCTTACGAAACAAGATATTTCAGGCAAGCCAAGAAGAGCAATGTGACCTTAGTGAACAATGGCAATATGCCTGCGACCTTATTGAGGAAACGCAACGCCAGAACGACATTCTGGAAGAGGTCAATGCGCGCATCATCAGAATTATATTTGCTTATAACAACGACCTGAACGACTCAGTCTACAAATATGCCCCAAAAGACCTTGACCTCATCAGTAAAACAGGAATCTTGGCAGCCTATTATGAAATCTGGGGACTGTTGGTAAGAACATACGTTTACGACGGAAATGTCACTACAGGACTGCAGGAGGCCGAAAGAATGCAGAGTGATGCCATGCAGCGGAAAGATGAAGGTGGCATGGGCCAGGCTTACTACGCCATGGGTATTGCCTACGTAAACATGGGTATGATGGACAAGGCTGCTGACTGTTATCAAAAAAGCATCCAGTTACTGCTAAAACAAGCAGAACCTCCGTCACAAATCGGAGAATTGTTCTATTCCCTGTCCGAGGTTTACGAGCGCACAGAAGAGTATGAGAAACTTGACAACATGACGAAGCAATGGAAGGCCTATGTGGACAAGGTATGTTCAACTAACCTCCCAGACCTCACCCCTCTCCTGGCATACTATAAAATCGGATGTGCCCGTGCAGACCTCGGTCTCAATCGTCTTGACCATGCTGAACAGACACTCGATGAAGCACGTGAACTTATTTCCCCCGAAGAACACTATGCTTTCCGTTCCTGGCTTTTTTATCGAGCCAAACTCCTCATCCTGCAAGGTCACTATAACGAGGCTCTGGAACTCAATGACCAGCAAATGCTGATGTACGAAGGAATCAGTGAGGCTTCCGACTATTTGAACACCCTTAAGCAACGTGCCGTCATCATGGCTAGTACCAAGCGCTTCCGTGAAGCGGCTGAACTCTATAGCCGTATGTATGAGGTGACGGACTCCGTCAACGGCTTTGAAACGAGGAAGGCGTTGGCAGAAATGAATACCATCCTCCATGTAGATGAAATCAAGATGCAGGAAGAGCGCCAACGTGCTCAGCAACAGCGCCTCGGCATCATTATCATTGCCTCGATTATCGTGCTGTCGCTCGCTATCTTCCTTTTCTTCCGCATCCGCAGTGCCAAACGCCTTAGGATTGCCCATGAGAAACTGGAAGAGACGCACCAGGAACTGCTCACTGCCTACGACCAACTGGAGGAGACAACCATCGCCAAGGAGCGTATCGAGAGTGACCTCCGTATTGCCCGCGACATTCAGATGTCAATGGTACCCAGTATCTTCCCAGACCGTCCCGACCTCGACCTCTATGCCTCGATGACCCCCGCCAAGGAAGTTGGCGGTGACCTCTACGGCTACGCACTCATTGGCGACAATCTCTACTTCGCTCTCGGCGACGTGTCTGGTAAAGGTGTACCGGCTTCTCTCTTCATGGCACAGGCCACCCGTCTATTCCGCACCCTCGCCGCTCAAGGCATGATGCCGGCAGAGATTGCCACCAGCATCAACGATGCACTTTCTGGCGAAGATAACGAACGTAGCATGTTCGTCACCATGTTCCTCGGCCTCATCGACCTTACCACAGGCCACCTCTTCTTCTGCAATGCAGGTCACAACCCACCCGTACTCATCGGCGACGGCACCACAGAGTTCATCGAAATGATTCCCAACGTTCCTATTGGTCTTTGGCCTGGGATGGAGTTCGAGGGCGAGGAGATTGCAGACATCACGAACCGTCCGCTATTCGTCTATACTGACGGTCTTAACGAGGCTGAAAACCGCCAACAGGAGCAGTTCAGCGACGAGCGTCTGTTACAGATCCTGCAAACCACACCGTTCGAGAGCAGCGAGAAGACCATCGAACTGCTGCGCGAGGAGGTAGAAAAGCATCGCGACGGGGCAGAACCCAACGACGACCTCACCATGCTATGTGTGAAAGTAATTAAGAACAATCAATAAACAACAAATCCTAATGAATAATGAAGAAGGAAATCAGAATCAAAAATCGTTTAGACGAACTGGTACGAGTGAACCAGTTCGTTGAAGAGATTGGCGAGGAACTGGGGCTCGACATGGAACTCCAGATGAATCTGAACCTTGTCATGGAAGAAATGGTGGTCAATGTCATCTCCTATGCCTATCCCGAAGGCATGGAGGCCGATATTGAACTGCTGGCAGAGAGCGACGGCAAGGAACTGACGTTCGTGCTCAGCGACAGTGGCAAGGAGTTTGACCCCACCATGAACGAGACCACCGACAGCGACATGGATATCAATCCTGCAGAGCGAGATCTCGGAGGAATGGGCATCTATATCGTCAAGAACATCATGAACGAAGTGACCTACCAGCGCTTAGAGGGTAAGAACCTGCTCACAATGAAGAAATCAATTCAAATAAACAATAAAGATTAAATATTTATACGACTATGACAAAGATTATCAAAGAAGGTGGTAAGACCATCATCCAGACAGGTGCTCGTATCGACACCATGAACGCTAACCAGTTTGAAGAGGACATCAAGCCCGCCCTGCAGGACGGAGGCGTGGACCTCGAAATGGACTGTACAGAATTGACTTACATGGCCAGTTCCGGCCTCCGTGTCATCCAGAAGACCATGCGCACCGTGATGCAACTAAAGGGTCAGTTCAAGATGACCAACGTCAATCCTGAAATCTACAAGGTACTGGCAATGACCGGCTTTACGAAGTTTATGAAGGTAGCAAAGAAAAAAGAGGAAAAAGCATGACCATCTTAATCATCATTCTTGTACTGCTGGTGCTCATCCTCGCAGTAGCACTCTCTCATCAGGTGAAGGCTGCCAACAAGCACACTGAGGAACAGCAGCAGTTGCTGAAGGACTATCAGAAGCGTGTCGACGAGCAGGAGAAACTGCTCTCCGACTACCGCTCCTTAGAGCAGAATTTCGACAGTGTGGGACAGGGTTATGAGCAGGCTCTGCTTGCCTTCGACAAGATCGAGGAGGACAAGCAGAAGATGCAGAACACCGTAAACACGCTACAGCAGCAAAATCGCGATCTGCAGGAACAATATCAAAAGATCAGCGGCTCGCAGTTGCAGAAAAAGCAAATCATCGAACAAGCCGCCTTTGAGGCCAAGAAAGTACTCACCGCCAACCCCGCCAACGCACTGCGCCTACTGAACAGCATCCTCAATGCCAATGATGTGGCTATGGAGACAGCCATCGAGGCTGACGATAACGTTACTGTCGGCGAAATCATCAACAAGGCCGTCTTGGAGTCTGGCATCGGTGCAGCCAACTACCTGACCTTCACTACTGAGGCCGACGAGGATGTGAAGAGCACCATGCTGCTCACCAATGAGGCTCAGGCCGTGCGTGCTCTTGGTGCCCTACTCGACAATGCTGCCAAGTTCACTACTGAAGGCAGCGTGAAACTCACTGTGAAGCCCGAAAGCCAACAGATGCAGTTCATCGTCGAGGATACCGGTTCCGGTATTGCCGATGAGGATGCCGAGAAGGTGTTCGAGCCGTTCACCAAACTCAACAGTTACTTCGACGGCGCCGGTGTCGGTCTCACCGCAGCCCGCAGCATTGCGCGCCGCCTGAACGGTGACCTTATCCTCGACACCACGTTCGAAGGCCCCGGCGCCCGCTTTGTGCTTTCCCTGCCATTCTAAAGAAGCCATAAAAGTTTACGCTGGCCACACTTATTAGACCGCCCATCCTCAATAATCAGGATTGGCGGTCTTTTTTCTGTTCCCTATACTATCGCGCGTAAAATTTGGAGAAAATTCTTGGCTATTTCCTTTTTTTTTTGTACCTTTGCTCCCAAATAGCATTTTTGCTTAAAACCCATAAATAAAGAGCAACAAAAAACCATACCATTATGAGAACAAATCATATCATATTACTGGCAACCATACTGACAACATGGATCATCCCAAACGCCGTATGGGCGCAAATGTCAGTCATAGAACCATCTATTACACTTTCAATTGGAGGTGACGATTATAATCCATGTAACAACCTGAATATTGAAAAAAAATATTCCGAATACCAAGTAAATTGGCAAAGTTCTAATGAGGACATAGTCTCTGTTGGCAATTATGTTGGCAGTCAATATGACAAACTATTTCTTCGTAAGAAAGGAACGGTAACACTCACAGCCTCCCTCGTACCAACCGATGGCGACCTAGCCATTGCCACAGCCACATTCGAAGTTGTTGTAAAAGGACAAGCGGCAACTCTATCTTTCGGCAGAATGAATTCGCAACAATTATGGGAAAATGTTACTGAAGAAGAGACATTTTACGGTGTAGATTACGAACCACCAACCTTACGTTTCAATGGTTATGAGTTGAATGATACAACAAGATATTTTATTACCTATTCAAAAGAAGGGATCATCTATTATCCAGAAACAGATAGATGGGATAACGGAAAGATTATCTATGGAATGCCAAATATCGTAGGCGTAGGAACAGTCACAGTGACAGCCACATTCCCTGGCAACGACCAAAATGAAGCAGCCTCTGCCCAGTACACCCTCACAGTCTTCAAGAAATACGACCTATGGATTGGCGACACTCAAGTGACAGGAAAGAACTGCTCGGACATCCTCAGCAATGGGGATGCCGCACAGGGCAAGGCGGCTTCCTTCCAATATTTCCCAGACCTCAAAAAACTATTCATCACAAACCATACAGATTGGGTGAGGATTGATACAAACGACGATGAAGGTCTGACCATCTATCTGGCTCCAAACAGTTATAATGCCATTGGCGAAATCGTTTACGGCGGTAAAGGCGATGCCCCGTTGACTATCACCACAGATGGCAACAATCCAGGTACTATCAGTCTGGCGGCCAATAATAATGTTATCAGAGGCTTCAGCAGTCTGACACTGGAACAGAATCTTGTCATCACGACAGATCCTGAAGACATTACATATGATACTCGCAACAGGGTACTTGAAACGACTCATGCCACTATCGGTGTGCCACTAAGCCCGATCACAAAGGAGAAGACAATCATACCGAATGGCACAGAACTGCAGCCAGAGCCTGGCAGCAATGATATCAACAAGGTGGTTGATGACATCCTCTACACACTCGGCCATGTCAATAGCAGCGATGGCGACGGTTACGACGACGACGGATTCATCGTCATCAACTCTGTCACAACAGATCAGCAGGTGGCAGATGCTGTCCAGAACTACATCCCCGGTACCGAGGAGTATCTGGAGAGGTTCAAGGGACTCACCTTCATGATACCAGCAGGCAAGGGAAAGATTATTTTCGATGTGCAGACCCTAAACGGCTATGCTATGAAGGTAATGGTTGGTGATGCAGTGCCAGTCATCGTGGAAAATGCTGAAACAGGCACCGTTGAGATTCCATACAATGTGGCTGAGCCCACTTATGTTTATGTCTGGAATGCTGGCAAGAGCTGTGATGCCAACAATGCAAGAAGCATCCATAAGGGAAAGATGACGACTGTCCATATCAAGATTACCGGTGTCGGTGTCCAACCCAATCAGGTCAAGTCATCCAATTCTGCTGCCGAGGCATCAGGTGGGCAATACAATGGTGACATCGATATCAACGACTTAGAAGGACAGGAGATTGAAACTGAAGAAGAGATAGAGGACAGCAAGGGTGATGTCAACGGCGACGAGACCAGCAATGTGGCTGACATCGTAGGTATCGCAAATGCCATCAGGGGCGAACACTCCACCACCTTCGACAGGCGTGCAGCAGATGTCGACAGCAACAATGTCATCAATGCGGCCGACATCATCAAACTCGTCGAAAAGATGATGGGACAATAGAAAAAGAGAGGCGGCCGCCTCTCTTTTTCTATACACTCTCATTAGTGCCGTATGGAACTAAGGTGCAGGTTGTACTTGCTTGCGCTTGGTAGCCAGTTCCTTCAGTTTGTCTTTGCCCTTGAAGGCAAACACCCATACGAGGAAACCTGCAAGAACCAGCAGACCGATGCCGAGCAGCGGACGATAGAAGAGCCTAGCCAGGGCAATGACGATGAGTGACCAAACCACACCGATGACGGTGCAGACCACGCCGACGCCCCATCCGAAGATATTGGCAATGAAAGGCACCACTTTGAGGATGGTCTCCAGGAAACCGAAGACTCCCTTCAAACCTGCAATGACGAGCATAATGCCTAAGATGCGGAGGGCCCAAAGGATCATGTTATTGGCTTCCTTCTCTGCATCGATAATCTCGTCACCGCTTTTCTTACCCATCACAAGAGTCTGGAACCGCTTGCCGTTCTTGGCCTTGTAAGGCTTGAAAGAATCACCGTCTACCACTGCCATCACCGTCACCTTGGCGGGAACGACGATTTCGAAGGTCACACGCACATCACCTACCTCAGGCGAGCCGGGGACACGCCCGAAGTAAAGCACATTGCTGGCCTGGTGGACATACTGCAAATCCCTCTTGTTTTCGGCATTAGCCATCGACTTCACGATGGAGTCGTTGACAGCCTGCAACGAATCGAGCACAGCCCTGGCAGAGTCGGAAAGCAGCGCCCTGATAGAATCGGGAATGGCCGGCTGTGGGGTAGGCTGCTGGGTGGTGGGCTGCTGGATACTCTTCTGCACGCCATAGAAACGCTCATAGGCAGCCTGGGTACTCTTGTCGAACTGCGCGAGCAGATCCTCACTGATAGCAAGGTCGAGTCCTTCACGGGAAGAGATACTATGGATGAGGCTCTCGCTCAGTTTGTAAGCACCAAAGGAGACATTCTCAGCATACTGCTCAGCCTCATCGATGGTGGTCAGCACCATGTTCTTGTTCTGATAGGCGGGATCTTTGAACTGACTCGACTGCACAGGACTCGACACCCACTGTTTACTATAAGTATAGGTAGTGGTCGTCACCTGCTTACCGCCGAGTTTGTCCTCGCTCTTGCTCTCAGCATGCTCCACCCATTGGTAGTACTCTACCGTGCGACGGAGGGCAATCGCCTTGGCACCAATGCCGAACTGGGCGTCAGAAAGGGAGTCCTCAGTGGTGGCCATCGCCGTACCACAGATAAGTTCACCTTCAAGTGAGGCATCTTTCTTGTTGGGGTTCTCCATCTCCACATAGGCATTACCTGCCTCGTCAAGCATCTTTTCTGTCTTCACTGCACGCCCCTCGTTCCACCAGAGGAGTGCCGTGGCGAGGCAGAAGATGATGAACCCAGATCCAATACTTTTGAACGAGCGTCCCACGCGCGTTCCGTAACCTGTTGTTGTTGTTTCTGTAAAAGCCATAATTTTTAATAATTAATTGATATATTGGTTGAATTAAAAATTCCATTTCACGGCAACAGTCGGGTTCACAAAGAACGTTTTGTCGTTATAGGTATTATAGATGAAATTGTTGCTAATTTCTACCTCGCTGCCGATGCTGAAATGCTCTGTGGCATTGAACCAGAACTGCGGCTCGGAGAGGATAATAAGTTTGCCATGTCCATTAACAGGATCCTCACCCCGCCAGAAATCGATGAAACCGGAGAAAGTACACTTCTTATTGGCGAAAGTGGTACCCCAGACACCCGTCAACTGGGCACTATTATACGCGCCATTGAAATCTGACAATTTGAAAAAACGCTTGTAAAGTAACTGCACAGACCAAGTGGTGGAGAAATCGCTCGTATGTCCGTTATAGGCAGCACCCACGAGGGCTGCCTGCTGGTAACTACCGGAGCGGGAACCTAGTCCACCATCGTACTCGACATGGGCGGCAAAGGGCAACTGCTTGCCGAGGTTGAACTCACGCGAGATCTCCGTGTAGGCTCCTTTCGTCTCCTTACGGCTCACATCGATATCAACGAAATAGTACCACGAGCCCCAATTGTCGGCCTTGAACTGTTCAAGGGTAACGGTCACCTTCTGGCGTCCATCCTCCTCGTCGGGATAGATGTTACGACCAAAGTCATAATGTAACTGGATGTTTTGTGCCTGTGCGGTGAAGGCTGATACAGCCATCAACACAATCGTTAGAATCTTTTTCATATCTTCAATAGTTAATTAAACAATTCGGAAACATATTTCAGCAAGAAGAAGGCTGACAAGATGTACATCACCACAGAAACCTGCTGATGGCGACCCGTACAGACCTTCACTAACACATAGGAGAGAACACCCAGCACCATACCGTCGGAGATGCTGCCCGTAAAGGGCATGGTGAGAATCATCATAAAACAAGGCACGGCCTCGGTGATATCGGAGAAGTCGATCTTCGTGATGGTCTCTATCATCAGCACACCCACCAACACCATGGCACTAGTAGTGGCGGCTGGAGGAATGACGAGGAAAAGCGGCGAGAAAAAGAGAGCCACAAGGAACAACATAGCCACCGTAAAGGCAGTCAGTCCCGTACGTCCGCCTTCTACCACGCCTGTGGTACTCTCCACGTAGGTCGTCACCGTATTAGTGCCACAGAGCGCACCGAAGGCCGTTCCGATGGCATCGGCCATCAAGGCGCGGTTCATGCCGTGAATGCGTCCCGTCTCGGAATCGACCATGCCCGCACTGGTGGAGGTACCTATCAAGGTGCCAAGTGTATCAAACAAATCCATGAACAGCAAAGTAAAGGTCACAACATAGTAGTTGATGTCGAACGACAGGAAGGCTGAGAAATCCAAACAGAAAGCGATGGGTGCCATCGACTGAGGCATGCTGATAAGCATAAAGTCCTCAGGTATGGGGGTCACACCGAAGGGGATGCCCACAATAGCAATGATGACGATGGTATAGAACAAGGCTCCCTTGACTTTGGCTGCTATCAGGACGGCGCCTAAGATGATACCAGAAATCGCCAATAGGGAGGAGGTCGTCCAAGGTCCCTGCATCGTTAGCATATCCGTGCTGGCTACAATCAAGCCGCCGTTTTTCAGTCCGATATAAGCAATGAAAAGGCCGATACCTACAGTGATGGAGTAGCGGAGGTTGAGGGGGATGGCATGGACAATGGCCTCGCGCACCTTAAACATGGTGAGCAGGATAAACAGGATGCCCTCGACGAACACAACCGCCAATGCTTCCTGCCAGGTATAGCCCATGGTGAGCACGAGTGTATAGGCAAAGAAGGCGTTCAGACCCATGCCGGAGGCCAAGGCAAAAGGCAACTTGGCATAGAAGGCCATTACCAATGTGGCCACAGCCGCCGCCACGACAGTAGCAGAAAAGATTGCTCCCTTGTCCATCCCTGTATCACCGAGAATCTGAGGGTTCACAGCGAGGATATATGACATCGTGAGAAAGGTGGTCAGTCCGGCCATCAACTCTACCTTCATAGAATGCTTGGCTGGGTCGAAGCCCAAAAGTGCAAGGAATTGATTCATACAAATGGTTGTTTATTTAATAATTGGTGTATCATGCGTGCGGCTTCGTCGGGTGCTTTCTTGTCGCCCAGCCGTCTTTTCACCTCATCATAGCCGTCGAGCATCGTCTGACGAACCGGTCCGTCGAGAATCTTCCGGAATTCCTGACGGATAAAATCAACGGTATAGGTCTCATCAAGTACCTCCGTTACCACCTCACGGTCGGCAATGAGGTTGACAAGTGAGATGTACTTTACTTTTATCAGCCGTTTTCTCACGTAGGATGCGATCTTCGGCAAGGGCAACTTGTAGCACACCACCTGCGGTACGCGAAAGAGACAGGCTTCGAGGGTGGCTGTGCCGCTGGTGACTAAGGCGGCATGCGATCTGGCAAGCAGGTCATAGGTCTTGCCAAACACGATCTCAGCCTGACTACCTGCCATAAAAGCACGGTAATAATCAGGTTCGATGCCTGGAGCACCAGCCACCACGATGTGGTAGGTCTTTTCAAAATCCTTCACAGTTTCCAACATGGTTGGCAGATTATCCTTGATCTCTTGTTTCCGACTTCCCGCCAGAAGGGCGATCAACTTTTCACTTCTCACTTCTAGTTTTTCACATCCTAGATAGTTCCGCACCTCGTCCGCCGTGGGATTACCCACATAATGGATGGGATAATGATGCTTCCTTTCGAAAAAATCCACCTCGAAGGGCAAGATGGAGAAGAGTTCATCCACATCACGTTTGATGTTTTTAATGCGATACTCTTTCCATGCCCATATCTTGGGCGAGATATAATAGTAGACAGGTATGGATGTCCGTGATTTTACATACTTGGCAATTTTTAGATTAAAGCCTGGATAGTCCACCAAAATAACACAATCAGGCTGCCATTCCAGAATGTCGTGTTTGCACAGCCGCATGTTGCTAAGTATCGTTGGCAAATGGAGCAACACAGGAACAAACCCCATATAGGCAAGTTCACGGTAATGACGCACACGCGTGCCTCCAACTGACTTCATCAGGTCGCCCCCAAAGAAACGGAAGTCCGCCTCCCTGTCAATTTCTTTCAGCGAACGCATCAGATGGGATGCATGCAGGTCGCCCGAAGCCTCGCCGACTATGAGATAATACTTCATAGATTCCAGGATTTGATTTGATCCATCGCCTGATAGGCCGTAACATCAATCTGCGTCGGTGTGATAGCAACATATCCGTGATTCAGGGCCCAGTTGTCGGTATCTTCCGCCTCGGGCTCGTCGTTCTGGTAATGCCCCACCATCCACCAGTAGTCATAGCCCCGGGGATGGTGGCACTTCGTGACCTCACTACACCAAGTGCCATGCGCCATCCGGCAGACGCGAACGCCAGCATAGGAAGTGTTAGGCGATCCTAGGAGCGGGAAATTCACATTTAGGCAGACACCCTTCGGTAGGCCCTCGGCCAGAACGCGCTGAGTGATGGTGCAAATAAGCGGCCGAAGGGGGGTAAAGTCGGCATCGTCGCGATGGTCACAGAGGGAGAAAGCCACAGAAGGAATATATTTCATACAGCCCTCCAAAGTCACGCCCATCGTCCCACTATAATGTGTATTGACCGAACCGTTATCGCCGTGGTTGATACCACCGATGACCATATCTGGCCTGCGGGGAACAATCTCCGCTAAGGCCAATTTCACGCAGTCAACAGGCGTGCCGTTGCAAGACCACACCTCCACACCCGGACGCTTCTCACGGCATTTTAACCGCAACGGTGTTGTGGCAGAAAAAGCACAGGAGTAGCCACTCCGTGCCTCTTCCGGCGCACAGACAATGATATCGCCAATGTCGGAAAGCATCCCTATCAAGTCGTTTATCCCTTTTGACTGATACCCATCGTCATTGGAAATCAGGAGTAACGGTCGTTTAATTTCCATAAAATATCAACTATTTGGGTGCAAAGATACAAAAAATTCCTAATTCCTACGCCCTAATTCCCTATTATTTTGTACCTTTGTGGCCAAATTTCCTATTAAATAAGGTATAAAGATTTAGAAACATGGGTAAGATTATTGCATTAGCAAACCAAAAAGGAGGTGTTGGAAAGACAACGACAACCATTAACCTGGCTGCCTCGCTTGCCACATTGGAAAAAGCGGTGCTCGTGGTCGATGCCGACCCACAAGCCAATGCCTCCAGCGGTCTAGGTGTAGATATTCAGCAAGTGGACTGTTCCCTCTATGAATGTATTGTCAACAAGGCAGACATCCGGGACGCCATTTATACCACAGACATAGAAGGACTGGACATCATCCCAAGCCATATCGATTTAGTCGGTGCAGAAATAGAGATGCTGAACATGGGCAACCGCGAGAAACTCATCCGCGAACTGTTGGCTCCCGTCAGGGACGAATACGACTATATCCTCATCGACTGTTCGCCGTCATTAGGACTAATCACCGTCAATGCACTGACGGCAGCCGACTCCGTCATCATCCCCGTCCAGTGCGAATACTTTGCCCTCGAAGGCATCAGCAAACTACTGAACACCATCAGGATTATCAAGCAGAAACTGAACCCCACCCTTGAAATCGAGGGGTTCCTGCTGACGATGTATGACAGTCGTCTGCGCCTGGCCAACCAGATCTACGACGAGGTGAAGCGCCATTTCCAGGAACTAGTGTTCAAGACCGTCATCCAGCGCAACGTGAAACTCAGCGAGGCCCCCAGTCACGGACTGCCCGCCATCCTTTACGATGCCGACTCCACTGGTAGTAAGAATCATCTGGCACTCGCCAAGGAAATCATTAACAAAAACAAGTAAGGCACTATGGCAGTACATAAGAAATACGACCGTCACGTGTTAGGTAGAGGTCTTGACAGCATCGGCACAGGGAAAGGCAGAGGCTTGGATGCCCTGATTGACACTGGTGATGTGCAGACAGAGGGTACTTCCAACCTGAGTGAGATATCCATCAACCTCATTGAGCCCAATCCCAACCAGCCCCGGCGTGAATTCGACGAAGAGGCCATGACCGAACTGGCCAACAGTATCCGTGAGATTGGTATCATCACCCCCATCACCCTACGCCAGATGCCGGACGGCAAATATCAGATCATTGCGGGAGAGCGCAGATGGAGAGCCTCACAACAGGCCGGATTGAAAAGTCTTCCTGCCTATATCCGTACTGTCGAGGACGAAAATGTGATGGAAATGGCACTGGTGGAAAATATACAGCGTGAAGACCTCAATGCCATTGAGATAGCCCTCGCCTACCAGCACATGGCCGACACAATGGGCATGACCCAAGAAGGCATTGCCGACCGCGTCGGCAAAAGCCGTACGGCCATTACCAACTATATGCGCCTGCTGAAACTCCCCGCACAGATTCAGATGGCCCTGAAGAACCGTGACATGGACATGGGACATGCCCGTGCCCTGCTGGCATTAGACAGTCCTTCTGCCCAGATCAAGATGTTCAAGGAGGTTCAGAAGAACGGCTACTCTGTACGCAAGGTGGAAGAAATGGTGCAGATGCTCAAGAAAGGAAAGGATATCCAGACCGTCAAGACGGCCATCCCCGCCAGAACACAGTTGCCCAGAGAATATATCATCCTGCGTGACCGCCTTACAAACCTGTTTAAGACCAAGGTTGAGATGACCTGCTCTCCGAAAGGAAAAGGAAAAATCAGTATTCCCTTTGCCAATGAGGAGGAACTGGAACGCCTTATGAATGCAATTGATGGGATAAATGGTTAAGAAACTGGCCCTCCTGACCCTGATGCTGTTGACCGGCACAGAATTACTGTTCGCCCAAGACATGATACCTGCGGACAGTATTCCAACAGACAGTCTGCCGTCAGTCACACAACCACTGAAGGTTGCCAAGGACTGGTCCACCTGGAAGCCCAATCCCAAAAGGGCTTTATGGTTGGCACTCGTCATCCCGGGAGGAGGTCAGATTTACAACCGTAAATATTGGAAACTGCCATTGGTCTATGGAGGATTCGTGGGTTGCTTGTATGCCATGAATTGGAACAATTCCCAATACAAGGACTATTCACAAGCCTTCCTGGACCTCTCGGACAATGACCCCAATACCGCCAGTTACAATAAATTCTTGCATCTCGGTGTGCAGATAACACCGGATAACGAAGAACGTTATAAGGATATCTTCAAGAAACGCAGGGACAAGTACCGTCGGTGGCGCGACCTGAGTTTTTTTGTCTTATGCGGTGTATATGCCCTATCGGTCATTGATGCCTATGTGGATGCCGAACTGTCGGTATTTGACATTTCCAAGGACCTGAGTCTGAGAGTAGAGCCAACCATCATCTATACACACACATCGAACAACCCGTTCGACTCCTCATCCATTGGATTGCAGTGTTGTGTGAACTTTTAGAAGTGAAAAGTGAATCGTGAAAAGTGAATAATGGAGATATGAAGAAAAGATTATTATGGTTATTTGCCGTCATGTTGCTCATCGGTACCTGCAATACGTTGCAGGCACAGGTTGTCTTGGAAACAGATCCTGTGGAAACAGACTATGATGAGACTGATGAAGAGGACGAAGAAGACGACGGCGATGAGGATAATGATGATGTGGTAGTGCCACTCGATGAAGACGAGTTTGCCGTCACAGACAACAAAGGGAATGAGGAGGTTGTTGAATTCCCTGAAGCCATGACCTACGATCTGGACAGTCTGCTGAACCTCTATATGTCAAAGACATATCTGAGTGGCGACAACGATTGTCAAATGTCAGATGTCAATCCCGTCTATTCTAAAGAGGAGTATATTGACCGTCTCAGCCGCATCCCCTCGATGATGGAACTGGCCTACAACGATGTGGTACAGAAGTTTATCGACCGTTACAGCGGTCGTCTGCGCTACTCTGTCAGTTACATGCTGGGAGCCGCCAACTTCTATATGCCTATCTTCGAGGAGGCATTAGAGGCCTACAAACTGCCCTTGGAATTGAAATACCTGCCCATCATCGAGTCGGCTCTGAATCCCAAGGCCGTATCGAGAGCCGGTGCTACAGGACTCTGGCAGTTCATGCTTGCCACTGGTAAGCAGTACGGTCTGGAAGTGAACTCCCTTGTCGACGAGCGCCGCGATCCTGTGAAGTCATCGTATGCCGCCGCCCGTTATCTAAAAGCACTCTACCGGATATTTGGCGACTGGAACCTGGTCATTGCCGCCTACAACTGCGGTCCGGAGAATATCAACAAGGCCATCCGTAGGGCCCGTGCCGCAGCAGGACATGTCCAGGACGACACTCCCATCACTAAGGCAGAAAAGGATTACTGGCATATCTATCCCTACCTCCCCGCCGAGACACGAGGCTATGTGCCCGCCTTCATTGCCGCCAACTACATCATGACTTACTACTGCGACCATAACATCTGTCCGATGACCACCCGTCTGCCGGCACAGACCGACACCATCATGGTCCATAGGAATGTACACTTACAGCAGATTGCAGGCGTACTCGGTCTCGATATTGACATGCTGCGCTCACTCAACCCGGAATTCCGCCACGACGTGGTACCCGGACTAACCAAGCCATACGCCATCCGACTGCCCTTGGCCGACACAGGCCGGTTTATCGACCATGAGGACTCCATCTATGCTTATCGCGCCGATGAGTTATTGAACAAGCGCATCGAGGTTTCCATCAATGATGACGTGCCAACCTACAAGCCGAAAAAGACGAGGGCAACCCGCAGGAATTCAAGGGCTTCACGCAACAAACGCGTGGTCAGAAACACCAAGAGCCGTCGGACAACGGCAGCCAAACGGCGCACACCTGCCAAGAAGACTGCCACACGCAGCAGAGCAAGAACCACCAAGAAAAAGACAACAACACGCAGGAGGAGGTAACGACTATGGATGATGAGCAGACCAGACAAGACCTTGCGGATGAGCAAGTGATCAACGAGGCTTTCCAGAAACTGTTGGATAGTTATCTGGCATCACGTCACCGCAAGAAGGTTGACTTGATTACCAAGGCATTCAACTTTGCACGTCAGGCACACAAAGGTGTCAGGCGGCTGTCTGGTGAACCCTATATCATGCACCCGATTGCCGTGGCCCAGATCGCCTGTGAGGAGGTCGGCCTGGGATCTACCAGCATCTGCTCTGCCCTGCTCCATGACGTGGTCGAAGATACCGACTACACCGTTGAGGACATAGAAAACATCTTCGGGGCTAAGATTGCACAGATTGTTGACGGACTGACCAAGATTAGTGGTGGTATTTTCGGTGAGCAAGCCTCTGCTCAGGCGGAGAACTTCAAGAAACTGCTGCTGACGATGAGCGATGACATCCGTGTCATCCTTATCAAGATCTGTGACCGTCTGCACAATATGCGCACCTTAGAGTCGCAACCCGCCAACAAGCAATACAAAATTGCTGGTGAGACGCTCTATCTCTATGCACCCCTTGCCAACCGCTTCGGTCTTTACAAGATCAAGTCGGAACTGGAAAACCTCAGTTTCCGCTTCGAACACCCAGACGAATACACTTCCATATCCAAGAAACTGGAATCAACCCAGCAACAGCGCGAACTGTTGTTCGAGCAGTTCAAAGCACCTATCAAGGAAGCCCTCGACCAGATGGGCATTGACTATGAGATTAAACAGCGTGTAAAGACACCTTATTCTATATGGAGTAAGATGCAGAACAAGCATGTGACCTTCGAGGAGATATATGACATCCTTGCCGTCCGTATTATCTTCACGCCGAAAGTCAGGGAAGAGGAGATCAACGAGTGTTTCAGTATCTATGTAGCCATCTCGAAAATATACAAGTCACATCCGGATCGCCTGCGCGACTGGCTCAGTCATCCGAAGGCCAACGGCTATCAGGCACTGCATGTCACACTGATGTCAAAGACAGGGCAGTGGATAGAGGTACAGATTCGCTCTGACCGTATGAACGAGGTAGCAGAACAGGGATTCGCCGCCCACTGGAAATACAAAGACGGCTTAGAAGATGAGGAATATACCGAGGACGAGGCCGAACTGAACGACTGGCTCCGTACCATCAAGGAAATCCTTGATGACCCGCAGCCCGACGCTATGGACTTCCTTGACACCATCAAACTCAACCTCTTTGCGAGTGAGATATTTGTCTTCACCCCCAAGGGTGAGATCAAGACGATGCCTGCCGGCTGCACAGCCCTCGACTTTGCCTTCTCCATCCATACCTTCCTCGGTAGCCACTGTATCGGGGCAAAGGTGAACCATAAACTGGTGCCGCTCAGCCACAAACTGAATAGTGGTGATCAGGTGGAGATCCTGACCTCCAAATCGCAGCATGTCAGTCCGTCGTGGATCAATTTCGTTTCCACCGCCAAGGCCAAGGCGAAGATTCAGGCCATCCTGCGTCGTGACAGTAGGGAAACCCTGAAAGCAGGAGAAGAAATTCTGCAAGTATTCCTCAAAAAGAACGAGATGGATCTGACACCAGCCATTATCGACCAACTGGCAGAGTTCCATGACATCCCCAAGCGAAACGATTTCCTGATTGCGCTGGGTGAAAAGACAGTATTGTTGGGTGAAAAAGACCTGGACGAACTGCATGGCGACAACAAAAAGCAAGACGGCAAGTCTGGCTGGCGCAAATATATCCCGTTCATTGGCAACAAAAAGGAAGAGATTCCCAAGCAGGAACTCTTCATCGTACCAGAGAAGTTCAACCGCAAGAAGCCCATTTACATTACAGAAGAGAACATCAATCAGTACAAGTTCATGGGCTGCTGCCATCCCATACCTGGCGACGATGCCCTTGGCTACATCAACAATAAGAACCAGATAGAGATTCACAAACGAGCCTGTCCCGTGGCTGCCAAACTAAAAACCAGTTACGGCAACCGCATCCTGGATATCAAGTGGGACATGCACAAGAAACTCTTCTTCGATGCTACCATACGAGTGGGTGGTATCGACCGTGTGGGACTACTCAACGAGGTGACGCAGATTATCTCTGCACAGATGAATGTGAACATCCACACCGTGAGCATCACTTGCGAAGGGGGCATCTTCGATGGCTCCATCGAACTGCGCGTACACGACCGCGAAGATGTCAAAACTATTATAGACAACCTCAAATCAGTAGCCGACCTGAAAGAGATATCACAGATTATTTAATCATTACTGCAAATAATCGAGTTGCTTCTTCAAGGCTTGTAGTTCGGTACGGACACCGATGAGCGTTTCAAGCACATCGGTCTTCTTGTCGGCACCCTTTCGGTTCTGACTCAGAATCTTTTTAGCAGCGGCGAGTTTGAAGCCACGCACCTTGACAAGATTGTGAATCACACGAATCTGCTCAATATCCTTTTCCTGATACTGACGGATCTTGGCTGGACCGCTCGTCTTCGGTTTCAGGTACGGAAATTCCTGCTCCCAATAACGAAGCGTACTCTCATTCAATCCAAACATCTTTGCGACTTCGCTGATGTTGTAATACAATTTGAGGTTCTTGTTCAGATTCAGTGCCATATTCGTATCCTTTTTATTATAAATTTGCCAATTCTATGACCTTATCGATGGCAGCAGAAAGACCGTCCACACTTTTACCGCCTGCCTGAGCGAAATGAGGCTGTCCGCCTCCGCCACCCTGGATGAGTTTGGCGGCCTCGCGCACCATCTGTCCAGCATTCAAGCCATGATCGGAAACCATATCGTCGCTCAACATAATAGAGAGTTGGGGCTTATTGTTGTCGTGAGAGCCAATGACACAAAGCAATGAACCCTCAACAGCAGCACGTACCTTGAAAGCCAGATCCTTGGCAACTGCAGGAGCCATAGGCAACACCGTGGCGACAACCTTGACACCATTCACGTCACGAGCCTTCTCTACCAAATGCTGGGCAGCACGCTCTACGGCCTGAGCCTGGAAACCTTCAATCTCCTTCTTCATCGAATCGTGCTCCTCAATATACTTCTTTATCACACCCTGCAAGTCCTTGGCATTATTAAAGAACGACTTGATATTCTTCAAGACATCCTCCATCTGATAAAGGCGTTCCTCGCAGTCACGACCAGTGGTGGCCTCAATACGACGGATACCTGCAGCCACACTGCTTTCAGCAAGGATCTTGAAGAAACCGATACGACCTGTTGAGGAAGCATGAATACCGCCACAGAACTCGCACGAAGGACCGAAGCGCACCACACGTACCTTATCGCCGTACTTCTCGCCAAAGAGAGCGATAGCACCAAGTTTCTTGGCTTCCTCGAAAGGCACGTCACGATGCTCATCGAGTGGAATATCCTGACGGATCATATCGTTCACCATACGCTCTACCTCGCGAATCTGCTCATCGCTCACTTTCTCGAAATGGGAGAAGTCAAAGCGCAGAGTATCAGAAGACACAAACGAACCCTTCTGTTCCACATGATCGCCCAAGACCTGCTTCAAGGCATAGTCGAGCAGGTGGGTAGCAGTATGGTTGGCGGCAGAAGCATCACGCTTGTCAATATCCACACAGGCCATGAACTGGGCCGTGGGATCCTTCGGCAACTGTTTCACGATATGAACTGTCTGGTTGTTCTCGCGTTTGGAGTCGATAATCTCAATGGTCTCAGCCTCGTTGACGAGTACGCCACAGTCGCCGACCTGACCACCCATCTCACCATAGAACGGGGTGTAATCGAGCACCACCTCATAGAACTCATTCTTTTTCTGCGTCACCTTGCGGTAGCGGAGGATATGACACTCATATTCGGTATAGTCATAGCCAACGAACTGCTGTTCACCTGCGGCAAGTTCCGTCCAATCGGAGTTCTCGACGGCAGCAGCATTGCGGGCACGCTCTTTCTGCTTCTGCATCTCCACATTAAACTGCTCCTCGTTGACGGTAAAGCCATTCTCACGACAAATCAGTTCTGTGAGGTCGAGGGGGAATCCATAGGTGTCAAAGAGGCGGAAAGCCTGCACACCGTCGAGTTCTTTCTTACCCTCGGCTTTCAACTGATCCATCGCATCACTGAGCATACCGATACCCTTATCAAGCGTACGCAGGAACGACTCTTCCTCTTCCTTAATCACCTTCGTAATCAGTTGCTGCTGGGCTTTCAACTCTGGGAAGGCGTCACCCATCTCTGCCACAAGCGTAGGCACGAGTTTATGCAAGGAACCATCCTTTTGTCCAAGGAAAGTATAGGCATAACGTACAGCACGGCGCAGAATACGACGAATCACATAGCCAGCCTTCGCATTCGAAGGCAACTGTCCGTCAGCAATCGAGAAACTCACGGCTCTCAGATGGTCGGCACAGACACGCATAGCCACATTGACATCATCTTGCCCCTTTGTAATAGGAGTCTTTTCCTCTTCCTCGAAAGTAACATATTTCAACCCCGTCAACTGTTCCTCGGCTTTAATGATCGGCTGGAAGATATCCGTATCATAGTTCGAGTGCTTGCCCTGCAACATACGAACAAGGCGCTCAAAGCCCATACCCGTATCAATCACATTCATCGACAGTTTTTCAAGAGAACCGTCTGCCTTGCGATTGAACTGCATAAACACGAGGTTCCAGATCTCAATCACCTGAGGATCGTCCTGATTCACCAGTTCACGACCACTCTTTCCGCTGGCTGCACGCTGTTCAGGGGTACGAGAGTCCACATGGATCTCAGAACAGGGACCACAAGGGCCCGTATCGCCCATCTCCCAGAAGTTATCGTGCTTGTTGCCATTGATGATATGATCCTCAGGCACATGCTTGGCCCAATACTTGGCAGCCTCATCGTCGCGAGGAATGTTTTCCTCGGGTGAACCCTCGAAGACGGTCACATATAAATCTGCTGGATTCAACTTCAGTACATCAACAAGATATTCCCACGCCATATCAATGGCGCCCTCCTTGAAATAGTCGCCAAAACTCCAATTGCCGAGCATCTCGAACATTGTGTGGTGATAGGTGTCATGACCCACCTCTTCCAAGTCGTTGTGCTTACCACTCACGCGGAGGCACTTCTGAGTATCGGCACGGCGGCGCGGCTCCGGGTCGCGCGTTCCTAATATAATATCCTTCCACTGGTTCATCCCAGCGTTGGTAAACATCAGTGTGGGGTCATCCTTGATAACCATCGGGGCTGAGGGCACGATAGCGTGCTGTTTCGACTCAAAGAACTTCTTGAATGAGTCGCGGATCTCGTTTGCTGTCATTTTTTATTTTATTGTTACTTTTCAAAGCGCAAAGGTAATCATTTTCTATGATACAGCCAAAAATAAATCCCAATTTTCTCTTTTTTCTCGCTTTTTTTTCGTATCTTTGCACACAGAAACAAAAGACCAATAATCACAATGGACGACGAAATAAGAGACGACGAGATTTTGGAACAGCAGGAGTCGGAAGCAGGCACGGAGGGCCATTCCGACTATAAGCCCGTGAACCGCTTTGATGCGGCAGCCGTGCATCACCTATCAGGGATGTACCAGAACTGGTTTCTGGATTACGCCTCGTACGTAATCTTAGAGCGTGCCGTACCGAATATCGAGGACGGTTTCAAACCTGTGCAGCGCCGTATCATGCACTCGATGAAGCGTATGGATGACGGCAGGTATAATAAGGTGGCGAACATCGTGGGTCACACGATGCAGTTCCACCCTCACGGTGACGCTTCCATTGGCGACGCACTGGTGCAGTTGGGACAGAAGGACCTGCTGGTAGACACGCAGGGAAACTGGGGTAACATCCTGACAGGCGACAAGGCCGCTGCTCCCCGATATATCGAGGCCCGACTCTCAAAGTTCGCCCTCGACACGGTGTTCAACCCCAAGACCACCGAGTGGCAACTCAGTTACGACGGACGAAACAAAGAGCCCATCACGCTGCCAGTAAAGTATCCATTGCTATTGGCTCAGGGAGCAGAGGGCATTGCCGTTGGTCTTTCCTCCAAGATCTTGCCTCATAATTTCTGTGAGATCTGCGAGGCGGCCATCAGTTACCTGCACGGACAGGAATTCCACCTCTATCCTGACTTCCAGACAGGTGGCAGCATCGACGTGTCGAAATACAACGACGGACAACGTGGCGGTGTGCTGAAGGTGCGTGCAAAGATTGAAAAACTCGACCAAAAGACACTCGTTATCCGCGAACTGCCCTATTCCAAGACTGTCGGCACCCTGATCGAGAGTATCACGAAGGCTATTGAGAAGGGTAAGATCAAGGCCAAGCGTGTGGACGATCTGACCTCTGCCCAGGTAGAGATTCAGATACACTTGATGCCTGGCGTATCGAGTGACAAGACGCTCGATGCTCTTTATGCCTTTACGGACTGCGAAATCAATATCTCGCCCAACTGTTGTGTCATCAAAGAGGAAAAACCGCAGTTCCTCACCATCAGCGATGTGCTCATCCACAATGTGGAGCGTACAATAGACCTCATCCGCCAGGAATTAGAGATCCGAAAGAACGAACTCCTGGAGCAACTCCATTTCCAGTCATTGGAAAAAATCTTCATTGAAGAGCGTATCTATAAGGACCGTCAATTCGAGCAAGCTCCCAACATCGACAAGGTCTGTGAACATATCGATGACCGTCTGACGCCCTACTACCCTACCCTCATCCGTGAGGTGACGAAAGATGACATCCTGAAACTGTTGGAAATCAAGATGCAACGCATCCTGAAATTCAACAAGGAAAAGGCGGACGAACTGATGGCACGCATCAAGGCTGAGATTGAGGAGATCGACCGTGATCTGGCCAATCTGGTGGAAGTGACAGCCAGTTGGTTCCAGTTCCTCAAAGACAAATACGGCAAGGAACATCCGCGCCTCACAGAAATCCGCAATTTCGACACCATCGAGGCAACGAAGGTGGCAGAGGCCAACCAGAAACTCTACATCAACCGCACGGATGGTTTCATCGGCACAGGTCTGAAAAAGGACGAGTTCGTCTGTAACTGTTCTGACATTGACGATATCATCATCTTCTACAAAGACGGTAAATACAAAGTGATCCGTGTGGCAGAAAAAGTATTCGTGGGCAAGAACGTGCTCCATCTGCAGGTATTCAAGAAGAACGACTCGCGCACCATCTATAATGTGATCTATCGTGACGGCAAGAAAGGCTTCTATTACATGAAACGTTTCAATGTGACCTCGATAACCCGTGACAAGGAGTACGACCTGACCCAAGGCACACCAGGCTCGAAGGTGATGTACTTTACAGCCAATCCGAATGGTGAGGCGGAGGTCATCAAGGTGACACTCGACCCGAACCCGAAACTGAAAAAGATCTTTATCGAACAGGACTTCTCAGAAGTGATGATCAAAGGGCGCACCTCGAAAGGCAACCTGTTGACTAAGAACCCCGTACACCGCATCGGGCTGAAGAGTCACGGACATTCCACACTCGGCGGACGGAAGGTATGGTACGATCCTGACGTGAACCGTCTGAACTACGACGAACATGGACGACTGCTCGGTGAGTTCTACGACGAAGACCAGATATTGGTGATTTTGGACAACGGCGACTTCTATCTCACTACCTTCGACCTGAATATCCATTTCGAAGAGAATATCCTGCGCATCGAGAAATACAATGCCAACAAGGTATGGACAGCCGTGCTCTTCGATGCTGACAACCAAGGCTATCCCTATCTGAAACGCTTCCTGATGGATGCCTCGAAGAAAAAACAGAACTGGCTCAGCGAAAATCCAGCCTCGAAACTCGTCCTATTGACGGATGTCGTCTATCCGCTCATCAAGGTCACTTATGGCGGAGCCGATGATTTCAGAGGTTCCGAAGAGATTGATGCCGAGCAGTTTATCGCTGTCAAGGGCTTCAAGGCCAAGGGCAAGCGCATCAGCACCTACCAAATTGAAAGCATCGAGGAATTGGAGCCTGTCCGTTTCCCGGAAGATTCGGAAAATCTGGAAGAACCGGAGGATCTGGATAACCAGGACGAGAATCTTGACCCCGATGCAGGCAAGAGCGAAGATCAGGTGCGCGATGAACTGACAGGACAACTTAGACTATTCGATGATGAGGACTAGCAAACTCCTATTCATACTATCGTTCATTGGCAATACCGTTGCTGCCCAACCTACTGACTCCACGCAAATCAGGACATCTGTCAATATGCTGGGCGTTGGCAGTACGAATATCCTCGACACCTATCTGTCACAGGAGAAATTCTCCGGGATTGGATTTTCGTACCTCAATATGACTGAGCGCGAAAACCCCAACAGCCAATGGAGCACCATCCTGCAACAAGAGATTAACTTCTCCTCTACCCACGACAGAAGTGATAAAGCCAACGAACTGCAAGGCGATTACAGTTTCTTCTGGGGGAAGTACTATAATTGGCACTTCTTGGATCAACGGCTCAGAATACAGGCAGGCGGCTTGGTCAACGCCAATATCGGCTTCATCTACAACACTGTGAACTCCAACAATCCCGCCCAGGCCCGTCTTTCTGCCCAACTCATGCCATCAGGCATTGCTACATACCACTTCACCCTTTGGGAAAAGCATTTCGCCCTGCGGTACGAACTGGACCTGCCACTCGCAGGCATCATGTTCAGTCCGAACTACGGACAGTCCTATTACGAGATTTTCAGTCAGGGTAACTACGACCATAATGTGGTACCTACCACCTTCATCAGTGCCCCCAACCTGCGCCAGCAACTGTCCATTGACTGGAATGCCGGACGAACATGGACACTCCGCATCGGCTATCTGGGCCATTACCAGCAGGCTCAAGTAAACAACCTCAAATCGCATATCTATGCCCATCGTTTTATGATAGGCTTTGTCAAACGATTCCAAACCCTCCGCTACCGCCCATGAACATCGAGACCATCAAAAAACATATCGTGTGGGGAATACTTTTCGCTTTTCACTTCTCACTTTTCACTTCGTGCATCGACGAAGTCGAATATGAGAATACCCCGCAAGGCAACTTCGAGGCTCTTTGGAAAATTGTCGACGAGCACTACTGCTTCTTCGATTATAAGCAACACGAATACGGATTAGATTGGAATGCAATTTATAATAAATATAATGTACGCGCGAAAGAAAACCTCAATAGGGAACAACTCTTTGAGGTTCTCACTGATATGCTGGCCGAACTGAAAGACGGTCACGTGAACCTGTCAACAGCCTTCGACTATGGACGCTACTGGTCCTGGTACGAAGACTATCCCACCAATTTCAGCGACACCCTGCAACGCATCTATCTCGGTACTGACTATCGTATTGCTTCCGGCCTCCAATATACAATATTTGATGACAATATCGGCTATGTCTACTGTGGTAGTTTCCAGAACGGCTTTGGCGAAGGCAACCTCGATGAAGTCATCCAATATCTGATGCTTTGCAACGGACTGATCATAGACATCCGCAATAACGGAGGAGGCAATCTGACCTATGCCGAGAAATTGGCAGCACGGTTCTGTCACGAAAAGACGCTGGTGGGCTACCTGCAACACAAAAACGGCAAAGGGCACAATGACTTCTCTGAGATGAAAGAGCAGTACATCGAGCCATCCAGTAATATGAGATGGCAAAAGCCCGTCGTCGTGCTGACGAACCGCCACGTGTTCAGTGCAGCCAATGAGTTCATCAAATATATGAAATGCTTTCCGCAAGTCAAGGTCGTCGGCGACAGGACTGGCGGTGGTGCAGGTCTACCATTTTCCAGCACACTCCCCAACGGCTGGACGGTTCGTTTTTCGGCCTGTCCGATGTATGACCGCCAGTGCCTGCATACGGAATTTGGCATAGAGCCTGACTATCCTGTCAGCCAAAATGATACAGATTTTGCCGACGGAAAAGACACATTGATAGAATTTGCCCGCAAACTTTTGGTGGAATAAATAAAATTTCGTACCTTTGCACCCGGTTTCCTGGGATGTCCCAGGTCACCCTAAGATCATCCTAATGCGCTTGTGGCGGAATTGGTAGACGCGCCAGACTTAGGATCTGGTGGCTCAGGTCGTGTAGGTTCGAGTCCTATCAGGCGCACAACATATATCCCCGAAATAAGCCAAACGGTAGCATTTCGGGGGTATTTTGCACCAAAATGACGGTTTTTTATTACAAATTCCTCTTTTTTTTTAAAAAAACATAAAATTTTCTTGGCAGTTTCGAAATAAATTCATAATTTTGCCACGAATTATGTAGAATCAACATATATATGTCTAATTATAATTTTAAGTTCAATGAAAAAGAAAATTATTAATGGAATTCTCTTAGTAGCATTGATTTTCGCTACTTCGAGTGCATTTGTTTCTTGTAAGGACAATGATTCAGATGTTAAAACAGAACTCTATGCCAAGATTGCTACTCTCCAGCAACAGATTAATGATTTAAAGCCTGGTATTCCGGGTGAACCAGGTACACCAGGTCATTCTCCTGTAGTTACTATTGGTGACAATGGCAATTGGTTTATTGACGGTATAGACACTGGTAAACCTTCTCAAGGTGCTCCAGGTGCATCAGGCGTCGACGGCCATTCTCCTGTAGTTACTATTGGTGACAATGGCAATTGGTTTATTGACGGTGTTGACACTGGCAAGCCTTCAAGGGGTGAAGATGGCACAGGCTCTCCTTATGATGATACCAATGTGTGGAACAAAATCGCAGAGTTAGAGGCTGCTATTAACGACCTTAAGGGTAAGACTTGGGCAACTCAGGAAGACATTGATGCTGCTGTTGCTGCCATCCAGACACAGATTGACGCTCTGAAGGAGAAAATTGATGCCATCTACAAGACTCAGGTTACCAGCCTGAACATTGATGCTATCAAGAATCCCGTATTCGGCTTCGTTTCTGCTCCCGTAGACGTTCAGTCTAATCTGCTGATGGCTTGCTATGGAAAGGCCACAAGTGATGTGGAATTCCCTGTAGGTTCTGGTGAATATATTGCTTTTGCTGACGACCTCCTGACTCTCGATGGTTACGCAGGTAAACTTTATGTCACTGTTAACCCATCAAGCGTTGACTTCAGCGGAAAGACTCTTACTCTTGAGAGCACTTCTGGCAAGCAGGCTCCTGTTACCCTCAGTCCTCTAGTGCCTTCTGAGGAGGATCTTCTCTTTGGATGGACACGTGCTGCGAATGCCTTCTATGAGGCAACTGCCAAGATTCCTACGAACAAACTGAGTGATGTCGCTATTGACCTTACAAAGCAGGATCTTACAGATCTTAAGGATGATGTTATTTATATTATCAAAAATCGTAAGCACACAAAGCGCGGTGCTGTTGAACTGCTGAAAGATGTCTATGACCTCTATACAAGAAATATGTTTAGTGCATATCGTCTGAAGGCTACTTGGGGTGAGAACAATTACAGCACATTCTCTGAGACAAAGATTGCTGCTCTTGCAGTTCAGCCACTTTCATACTCTTTCGATCCTGAGGGTGCTATCTCAGTAAAAGAACTTGAGAAACTTGAAGACGAAATCAATGAGATTTTCGAGATTGATGGTAGCAGTATGGAGCAAAGAGTGAACAAGTTCTGGGACAAGTTCAACAAATTCACCCTTGACAAGGTTATTGGCAACATTAACTATGCTCTGCAGCCATGCCTGCTG
>JAFWTK010000193.1 GCA_017518935.1 Prevotella sp. | reverse complement strand
GCTGCTGCCAGTGCCTGATAAACATCACCAGCCTTGAAACCGATGTTCTCTGCATTCACTGCAAGAACAGACTTTGCGGCTGCCTTAGGAGCAGCGGCCTTCTTAACGGTTGTGGTCTTCTTAGCGGCGACTGCCTTTGTCTCGGTAGCCTTCTTCGCTGTTGCTTTCTTTTCTGCCATAATACTTAAAAAATTAATACTCTAGTTTGAAGATTTATCTTTCTATCAAATTTTTCGAGTGCAAAATTAACACATATTATTGATACAAATGACTGATTATTAGGCATTTTTAGCAGAATGTCAATTATTCTTGATGTAAGTCAATCTTCAACTGCAACTCTTCCAGTTGTTTCGGGTCTAACTCGCCTGGGGCATCCAGCATCACATCACGACCACTGTTATTCTTCGGGAAGGCGATGCAATCACGGATACTATCGAGACCTGCCATCAAGGATACGAAACGATCGAGACCGAAGGCAAGACCTGCGTGAGGCGGTGCACCATACTTGAAAGCATTGATGAGGAAACCGAACTGCGCCATCGCACGCTCGGGGGTAAAGCCGAGAATCTGGAACATCTTCTCCTGCAGTTTGCCGTCGTGGATACGAAGTGAACCACCACCGACCTCGACACCATTGCAGACAAAGTCGTAGGCCACGGCACGAACCTTTGCAGGATCAGTATCGAGCAGAGGAATGTCATCGGGATTCGGCATCGTAAACGGATGATGCGTAGCCATCAGGCGCTGCTCCTCATCGCTCCACTCAAAGAGCGGGAAGTCGACAATCCAGAGACAGACAAAGTTGTCCTTGTCGCGCAGTCCAAGACGGTCACCCATCTCCAGACGAAGGGTACAGAGTTGGATACGGGTCTTGTTGGCATTGTCGCCAGAAAGGATCAGTACAAGATCACCATCCTTGGCACCCATCGCTTCCTTCACCTTCGCCCATACTTCGGGCGTATAGAATTTGTCGATGCTGGACTTGACCGTTCCATCCTCATTGAACTTTACATAAACCAAGCCCTTGGCACCTACCTGCGGACGCTTGACGAAGTCTGTGAGTTCATCGAGTTGCTTGCGGGAATAGTTGGCACAGCCTGGCACACAGATACCACCGATATAGTTGGCGTCATTAAAGACGGGGAAGGTGCCCGTGCCCTTCAACTGATCCATCAGTTCCACGAACTCCATGCCGAAGCGAAGATCGGGCTTATCAGAACCGAAACGACGCATGGCCTCATGCCAAGTCATCCGCTGCAATGGTGGGAGTTCCACACCACGCACCTCCTTAAAGAGATGACGGGCCATATCCTCGAAGAGTTGGAGCACATCCTCCTGCTCCACAAACGACATCTCACAGTCAATCTGCGTGAACTCCGGCTGACGGTCGGCACGCAGGTCCTCATCACGGAAACACTTGGCAATCTGGAAGTAACGGTCGAAGCCTGACACCATCAGGAGTTGCTTCAATGTCTGAGGCGACTGTGGCAGGGCATAGAACTGTCCCGGATTCATACGGGATGGCACCACGAAATCACGGGCTCCCTCTGGCGTAGAACCAATCAAGATTGGCGTCTCTACCTCGATGAAGTCTTTGCCATCGAGGAAGTTACGAATCAGGATGGTCATACGGTGACGTAACTCAAGGTTCTTGCGGACTGCCGCACGACGAAGGTCGAGGTAACGATACTTCATACGGATATCATCACCGCCGTCAGTATTATCCTCAATGGTGAAGGGAGGTGTCTGACTCTCGCTCAACACGTTCAGTTCTTTGACTAATATCTCGATATCGCCCGTAGGCATCTTCGGGTTCTTGCTCTGACGCTCGCTGACCTCACCCTTGACCTGAATACAGAACTCACGGCCCAGTTTATTGGCACGCTCACAAAGTTCAGCATCATC
>JAFWTK010000192.1 GCA_017518935.1 Prevotella sp. | reverse complement strand
ATCTCACAGCCAGGCTCGGGCTTGGCACCATTCTTGGCCATGCCAATGGTGCCGTTCTGATACACAATGAAGGTCTTCGATTTCTTGGCCTGATTGCCATAGCCACCCGCCTGCTCTATATAATTCTTATAATTCTTGCCGTCAATATAAGACACTGTATTTGGGAACATCACATCACCGGAGATCTTCACTGTTCCGTTGTACTCCGGAACAAATAACTGGTCACCCTCGCGAAGAATCATATCATGGTCGCAACCAGGGTTAGCCACAGCCTTGTCGAGTTCAATGCCGATAGTGTAGGTATTTGTGTTCTGAAGTCTGTTCAATGCAATAGAGTCACCACGTTCGGTCAGGATATTGCGGATGGCATCCTTGGAAGCCTCCATACGGATGCGCTCTTCATCATTCATCGTACGGATGAGTCGGGCACCGCGCAGATAAGCGGCATCCGTCACTCCCCCTGCCATCGCCAAGGCATCCGTCAGACGCATGTTCTTATTCTCTAACGTGAAATTGCCCTCGTAGTTCACTTCACCCGTCACCCGGATATTTCGAGGCGTATGGAATGCAGGGCTACGGCGAACATGCACAATGTCGTACGGCTCCAAAATAAAACTACGCGCACCGTCGATCACCAAACCGTCTTTGAGTTCAAAGGTGAAGGACTTGGCTATTTCTCGGTTCTTCGTCGTGGCTTTGGGATCACGAATCCGACGACTCACATCGACCTTGGCCAATGAAGCCTGGTCGGTCAGACCACCTGCCATCACAATCAGATCCTCGATGGTCGTATTGGAAGCAAACTCGTACGTGCCGGGACTCATCACCTCACCGGTGATGGTCAGCGTACGCTCTTGGCGCAACTCCTCCTGCGTCATGACAAACAGCACATCCTCATTCTTCAGAGGAATGTCGGCCACTGTACCGTCCATGATACCCTGCAGGTCGACAGGAACAACCTCCAAGGTACGGTCAGCCTTCAGACGATGTAGAACGGCATGGCTTGCGAAGGCATCCTCTGTCATTCCGTCGGCAGCAAGGATCAGACTCCTCACTGTCGTGACATGACCACCCAACTGGAACTGTCCCGGGCGGAACACAGCACCCTTCACCTCCACCATATTCTCATAGCGGTTAATCATACCATCGACCGTCAACACATCACCATCCTCCAATGTAAAGGTAGAGAACTCAAACTCACCGACATTATAGACCTCATAGCGCTCACCCGACTGACGCTGCAGACGAATGGAACTCTTATGAGCGCCACTGGTAAATCCGCCAGCATAGCCTAACAAAGTAGCGACACTCTCGCCCTTCTTCATCTCATAGAACATCGGGCGCTTCACATTTCCAGAGATACCCACCACATTCTCATAAGGGTCAACCTGGATTACATCATCGTCCTGAAGGCGGATATTGCCCGTCATCTTACCTGTCAGGATAAAGTCATATATATCGACATGAGAAATGACACGTCCACCCCGGACAACCTTGATGTCACGCAGCGTACCCAACTGGCTGATGCCACCAGCCTGGTAAAGGGCATAGAACACCGTTGCGAAGGAACTGAGATGATAGGTTCCCGGACGCGACACGGCACCCATGACATTGATCATGATGGTACGATGCTGAGAAACCGTCAACTTCAGGTTACTGCTCTGATAGCGGGCTCCCAACGTGGCACGAAGTCGTGACTGGGCAGCAGCCACTGTAAGGCCGCTCACTGATACGGGTCCAACATCAGGGATACGAACCGTACCCTCAGGAGATATGGTCAGGGACATGGCACGCTGAGAAGCACCATAGATATCAACCACCAGGACATCACCAGGACCCAGAACATAATTCTGAGGAGCAGGAAGGTTACTGTTAGGCTCAAATGTCAGTCCCTGGGTACGGAATATGTCATGACCGAAAATACGCTTGCCATTGATGTCACCTGCAACGGAACTCTCTGACTGTACATCGAGTTCAGCATTATCATGTTCCTCGTCGGCATCCGTGTAGATCTCACCCGTCGTGTTCAACTTCGCCGTATTCATTTGCTGAAACTCCGTGCCGTCATTGTTGGCATTCAGTCTCGTGTTGTCCTGATCCTCTGAAGCAGAATTCAGGTTTCCCTCATCGGTCAACTGATCCTGATACTGGTCGCGCATACGACGAATCTGGTCAACCTTCACGCCACGTTGCATCAGACCTGTCACAATCTGACTCTGGCTGGCACCAGCCTTATGATGTGACTTGATGTAGTCTAACACTTGTGAATCACTCATGCCCTGAGCACTGATGACTAAGGACATTAGCGTTGTTAGAGATAATAGAAGAAGTTTTTTCATATCGTTAATCATTGATGTTTGACAAGAGTTCGATATCCTGAGGTACTACACGGGTAGTAGCAGCACCTAAGATTGAGAGGCGGATGAAGACGAATGTCTCACCTAATTGACGAGTAACTTCACCTTCGAAGCCCTTGAGTGCCCCACGAACGATGCGAATGCGATCGCCAGCACGAAACGGTGTCGAGACTATATTGACAGGTGAGTCTGCATTACAAAGCATGAAGCGGAGCATCTTCATCTCACGGTCAGGAATGACCGCCAACGGGTGTACTCCGTATGCATTGGCCGTCCTGGCCTTGTCGGTCATGAAGTAGTTGATATAAGGCAGATGAACCACCTCGCGGCGCTCATCTTCTGTGAGATGGATGAAGATACGAGCCGAGATAACCACACGCTCGACTTTTTTCTTACGACCGTTTGCCCAACGATGCTCTTCATGCTGCGTAGCCACATAGGCGTCATAACCTTTCTGCAGGAGTTTTTCACGGATGAGTTTCTCGGAATTCCGATTGACGACAGCCACATACCATACGCGGTTATCTTCATTAGAACATACGCCTACGGCGTCGTCAACGCCAAGCGCTGTCGTACAAGAATTGGAATTTACTAGCATGTCACTCATGTAGTTGTTACAATAAGCGGTTGCAAAGGTAGCAAATTATTATGAATTCGCCAAGTATAAAACAAAAAAAAACCGCCGATTGGCGGTTTTTTTGTTAAAATTAATTGTTCTTAGAAGAACAAATAGCGATTGTCCACTATATTGGCCTTCTGGTAGAGTTCCTGCATGAAACGGCTGGCGGCCTGAGTAGCACGCTGTGACAGTTGCAACTCTTCCTGCTTTGCATCGAACTTGGCACCCTCACGAACAGCCTGCTTCAGTACCTGGAAAACGTATGCACCAGCATTACCCTTAACGGGAGCCTTACTGAATTCACCCTGTTTCACCACAGCCACTGCACCTGACAAGGCTGGCTCGGAAGCACCAGCAGAAGAGAGGAATACGGGAGCGCCAAAAGTAACCTGTTTCACGGTGTCAATCTTGGCACCAGCCTTCTCTGCGTCAGCGATGCTCTTCACACCGGCCAGTTTCGACTTCAACTGATCGAACTTCTTGTCACGAAGGACTTCTTGTTTCAGTTCATCTTTCACGGCATCAAGTTCACGATAACCTACCGGGTGAATCTTGGTCATAGCACAAACCAACAGATGGTCGTTATTGCCACACTCGTACAACGGAGAAACTTCTCCTTCCTTGGCGTCGAAGATCCACTTCATAGTCTCACGGGTAGAACGAAGTCCGACCACATTATGTTCGCTATTGAGCATATCCTTGCGCTCCTTAACAACATATCCGAACTTAGCGGCATTCTTCTCTAAATCGGCCAGTGTTTTGTTCTCACTGACAAACTGGCTGAATTTATTGTATGCGTCTGAATAGGTCTGCTTGGAGAAGTCGATGGTGTGCTTCACCAAGGCAACATCATATTTGTCGACCATCGCCTTGCGGGCAGTCACCTGCAGGATAATATTACCAGAGGTAAACTCAAGGTTCTTGTAATCGTTGACTGCCAATGTCTGGAGACTATTCAGATAGTTCTTAGACTCCTCGTCCATAGAAGTGGAATTCTCGTACATGGCAGAGGTTAGCCACTGCTTATCGCCTGTCTGACCGTATTTCTTTGCCAAAGCCTCAAAATCGGCACCAGCCTTCAGTGCAGTAAAGATACTGTCTGCGGTCTTCTTGGCTGCTTCAGGAGTGGCACCACTTACCTGAATCTGACGATACTCGATAGAGTCTGGTGCCTGAGTCTTCGAAATCAGTTTCACCACGTTATAGGTGTTATCCGACTTGGTGTCGAAAGGACGAGAGGTCTGTCCCACTACCAGTGAGTCGAGCATGACTGCAATATCCAGAGGATAAGCCTTCTTGGTAGCAGCAATACCGGTATAGGGGAACTGACTCTGAGCCTTGCGAACCACCTCAGCGGGATTGGCTCCGCTAGCAAGTTTTGCATAGGCTTCCTCCATGGTCTTCATCAACTCTGCACGGTCAGCGGCAGAAGCCTCAACCTGGAAGTCAACATACTTGATATCACGGGTCTCAATAGTCTGCTTGAACTGTTCCTTTTCCTCACTATATTTAGCCTTCAGGTCGGCATCGCTCACCTGGACATCATTGTCGTTAATACTGTTGTATGGCAGGCTGGCCAGAAGGATATCGCTCTCGGTATTCTGACCGTCAAAGGCCATCTTGGCTGAGATGGGGTTAGAAAGCAGGGCATTGCCGAGAAGAGCCTGGTATTTCTGGGCCAGAGTCTGAGTGCGCAACTGCTTCTCAATAAACTGCCAGTATTTGTAGAAACGCTGATAAGTCTCAGCCACCTGGGGGTTACTGATATTTTTCTTATAGTCGGACAGGAACTTGGTGAGTTGGGTCACATCAAAACGACCGGTCTGCTGGTTCACGAAAGGTGACTGCATCAACAGGGGGTTTGTACCCTCTTTCATGATGTTCTGCAACTCCTCATCGGTCACGGTCAGGCCAATCTTACCTGCCTCTGCGGCAATGAGTTGGCTGGACACAAACTGATTCCATACCTGATCCTTGATCTGGTTGAGTTCCTCCTCACTGAAATTGTCACGACCCTGAGTCATCTTCATGACTTCCTCGTACTCTTCAACGAGAGTCTGGAACTCCTGGACATTGACTTTGTTTCCTAACACCTCACCTATCTGCTGGCGCTGCTGGTTCTTTGTTGCCTCGCAACTGCGAACTGCCTCCTCAGCAATAAAGGCGAACAGGCCGAGACCGATGACAATGACAAGGGTCACGCCTCTTTTTCTGATTTTTCCTAATGCTGCCATTTTTATATTTATTTATATTATTTCAAAATTGCGTGCAAAGGTACAATAAAATGTTGAAACGACGAAATATTTTAGTAAATTTTCGCTTAATCGAGCACTTTTAGGCGAACCAACTCGATTTTTGTGGCGGTATTCTTAAGAATTTTGAACTCAAAACGACCAATACGCACCTGTTCGTTGAGTTTCGGAAACGACTGGTACTCATGGAGGATCAGACCACCTAACGTCATGTATTCTTCGCTCTCAGGGAGGTCCAAATCAAACTGTTCGTTGATTTTCTCTATCTCTAAACGTGCCGAGAGGATATACTCATGATCGCCCACCTGTTTCGACACCAGATTCGTGTTGTCGTGCTCATCCTCGATCTCACCCGTAATCTCTTCCACAATATCTTCCAGAGACACCAGACCAGAAGTTCCACCAAACTCATCGACCACCACGGCCAGAGAGCGTTTCTCGGACATGAGGGTCTTCATCAGTTTGGAGGCCAGCATAGTCTCCGGGACGAAATCGACCTCACGGACCATACCCGCCTCTCCGAGGACTGCCTCAGATTGCCTAGGACTGCCTAGTTTAAACAGGTCGGAGGAGTGGATGTAGCCTATGATATGGTCGATATCCTCGTGGTAGACGATAATTTTGGAATGGCCGGATTCTATGAAGGTCTGCTTGAGTTGTTCGATGGTGGCCGTGTCTTCTACGGCATCAATCTCCGTACGAGGCACCATGCAGTCACGCACCTTCGTTTCCGAGAAATCAAGGGCATTCTGGAAAATCCTGACTTCCTCGCCAATGTCCTCGTTTTTGGCATTGTCAATGCTCGACTGCACCAAATAGTCGAGGTCGACCTTCGTGAACTCACGTTCTCCGCTGTTCTTGTCCATGCGAACCCCAAAGAGGCGCAGGATACCTTTGGACAACAAGGTAGCAAAGCGCGATACAGGCCAGAGCACCACGTAACAAGCCCAGGCGGGAAGAGCGAAAAAGGTCAGCATCCTGTTGGGATTGCTCTTGAAGAAGGTCTTCGGCAGGAATTCGCCCGTAAAGAGCACCACCAAAGTAGAGAGCAATGTATCACACACCACACGCATACCCTCATTGAGCGGGGCAAAAAGGGTCTGGTCAAATATCTGGGCAAAGAGAATGCCATAGATGACCAGAGAGATATTGTTGCCCACCAACATCGTCGACACGAAATTGTTAGGATGGGCATAGAAGATGTCGAGTGCTTTCTGGGCAATGGCATGCTTCTCACGGTCCATCTCTGCCAACATACGGTTGGACGAGACAAAAGCGATCTCCATCCCCGAGAAAAAGGCAGAGAACAGCATGGCAATCAATAACCCAACAATCAGAGTCGTCATAATGTTCAATGATCAGTGTTCAATGTTTTAGCGTGTTTGGTAGCCTGAGGGCGCATCGGTTGCTCCACCTGACTGCTATCCGCTGAAGTATTCATCTCTTCGTCCTTCTGTTCCATCGACTCAGTAGTGAAGGAGCCCTTAGAATTGGACACTATATAATGGGTCATTCGCTCATCGGACAGGAAATAAGTTCCCTGTAGGGTGCGCTCAGGGGTCGTCACCTTGGAGAACACATTGGAATAGAGTTCATGCTTAAGACCATCCCAATAAAGTTCCTGAGACTCATAAAGCAGACCATTGACATTCCTGACACGGACCCGTCCACGCAGGTGCCACAATTTCTTCTGATCAAAATACCATGCTGTGTCAGCCTGGATATAGGCCTCCACATGGAATTTCTCATCGAACTGCTCAAAGAACACGCCCTTCTCAAAGGTCCAACGGGAGGGCTGACGGACCGTATTCACATCCCAGCGTTCCGTGACGATACGGTACTTGATGACACCGGAGTCGCTGACCAACGTATTGACCCCATAGGAAGTCATCACCGACACTGAATCCCTGTCATAAATGGCCGGAGCCGTATGTTCCTGCACTTCCGTACAAGCAGTGAATAGTGAATAATGAATAGCGAACAATGTCACTACTCCTACAATCCGCCAACTATAATGTTCAATGTTCAATGTTCAATATTCAATCATTCGACCTTCCATTTTGCAAACCATCTCTCATTGAAGGTAAGGCCGATATTGATTCGGAAAATGTTTTCCTTGATCAGGCCAGAGGCGCGATTGTTGACATACTGGGCACTGATGTTAAGAAACGGGAAGAACAAGGAAGTGCGACTGATGTAACTGTTGGCAATGGGAATACCAAAGCCGACTGTGGCACTGATCTGACGGGGACCTGTCTGACCGTTTATTTTATAATAAGGTGTGGTATAGCCTGCACCAAAGCGATAATGGATGCGCTGGAAGATGTTCCGCGCATTCCAACGGGGACAATATTCACCACCTAACGTGAACTTATAACTATTGTCGAGCAAATCATTGCGAAGCGTATATTGTCCGTTCACATAGTCGGGAAAGTCTGTCTTATTCCAGAACTGCGCCTGGACATCTGCTCCCAAAAGCCACTTGTCACCATGCGAATAAGAGAGGCCAGCACCAATGGTATGGGGAAGTTCCAAGGCATTGGACACCGTCATCAACGTAGTGTCGGCCTTAGACACAGAGGAATTGGTGGAGATGACTTTACATGTCGCATCAGTGCCTAACTTATGTCCCAGTCCATAGGTAAGTCCTACTGTCAGGAGATCGGTCTTGCCAATGGGGTGGTCGTACTGCACACCGAAATCGAGGGTATAACTGTTCACTTCAGCAGAATAGAACTTGGAGAGGGTGTTGATGGTAGAACCACTGCTGCCAACCACGCTACGGTCATAGCCACCCCAGATATAACCGACATTGGCACCAACGGAAAGTGGCTTGAAGATACGGGCACCTACACCGACATAGAGTTGATGAAGGCCGCCATCGCCAGAATGGTTCGTAACGACGGTCGTCTGCTCATTAAGCCGAGAGGAGGTGTTGTATTTATACCCGACACTTGTCAGCGGCAAAATACCAAAGGAGGCACCAATAACCTTGGAGAGACGAAAAGATCCTAAGACGTACTCGAAGTTGGCGGTCTTGGTCTTGTCTTTCTTACCGGCTTCGTTATAGTTCGTAATCTGGCCGGACAGGCCCACATCAAACAGCATCGTCAGGGAATCGACCATCGCGTATGAGGCAGGGTTCAACGGATTGACCAAATAACTACGGTGGACACCAACGCCCAGACCGTTCATGCCCTGATTCAGACCACCGCCCTTCTGGGCAATCTCACCCAGTCCATACTGACTATAAGGAGAGACGGTACCGCCCTGGGCAAAGGTACCTATGGAGAACATCATCGCCAGACTGACGAGTATGATTTTTCGTTTCATTCAAATTAAGTTTTTTAATTCAGGGTGCAAAATTATCGAAAAAAAATCGAAATAATGGCTTTTTCCTCGAAAATATAAGTTATTTTTGCATCGTGAAACATTTAGAAAAGGTTATAAAGAAATCATTTCTGTTGGTTATCATCCTGACAATCAGCACATTGAACGGTTTTTCGCAGGATTCGGACCCCATGGACTCGGTGGAAGTTAGTCTCATCACTTGTTCACCACATGAGGAGATATACAGTCTGTACGGTCATTCTGCCATCCGTTGGCATGACCTCCGACAAGAGGGACCCACCAAAGGACAGGACTTAGTGTTCAACTGGGGTATGTTCAGTTTCAGTAAGCCTTTCTTTGCTCTGCGGTTCGTTTTCGGACTGACAGACTATGAACTGGTCTGCATGAATGCCAATGCCTTCTGGCCTTACTATCAGAAATGGGGCAGTAGTGTGACGGAACAGGTGCTCAACCTGACGGCCGACGAGAAGAGAAGGCTGCAGCAGGCCCTGGCAGAGAACATGCGACCAGAGAACAGGGTGTACCGCTATAACTTTTTCTATGATAACTGTTCGACACGCCCCAGGGATATCATCGAACGGAACTTGAACGGGAAGATCATCTGGACGGAAAAGACAGGCGACCAGCCTACCTTCCGCGAGATGGTGCGCGAATGCAACCGTCACCACCTCTGGTCGAAGGCGGGCAATGACATGCTCCTCGGACTGAAGGCAGATAAGACAACCAGCCGCATCGAACAGGAGTTCCTGCCGGCCAACCTCATGACGGACATGGCTCAAGCGCAGGTTTATGAGAATGGTGTCTACAGGACCTTAGTCAAGGAGGAGCGTACCATTGTGCCTCCCGGTGTTCAACTCATTGAACCAGACTGGATCCTGACGCCCACACAGACAGCCATCCTGCTGCTGATTCTCTTTGTGGCCATCTCATGGCTGGAATGGAAGCGGAAAAAAACATTCAAATGGTTGGATGTAACCCTGATGGTGATACAAGGCCTGGCGGGCATTGCCCTGACAGCCATGCTCTTCTCACAGCATCCCACCACGACGCTGAACCTGAACTATTTGTTGTTCAACCCTCTGCCTTTCTTCTTTATCCCGAGTGTCATACGGAGGAAAAAGACATGGTGGGGCGTGCAGATGACCCTCCTTGCCCTTTATGCCATCGGGGCAATGTTCCAGAGTTATCCAGAGGGAATGGGTTTTCTGGCATTATGTTTGCTGATTAGAATACTGATTAATGAGAAATAGACATTATTTATATATGATGGTGCTGGCGGCGTTGGTATTCCAGACCGAAGCACAAGGACAGGAGAAGATACAGTACGCTCCAAGGTTAGTGGTGAATATCACCATCGACCAGTTGAGGACAGACTATCTGAAGGCTTTTGCCCCACTCTACGGTGCCGATGGCTTTAAGAGGCTTCTTGCAGAGGGGCTGGTTTACGAGAATGCCTCCTACCCTTTCAGCAATATCGACAGGGCTTCTGCCATCTCGTCAGTCATCACGGGCGTATCGCCTTATTACCATAGTATTATCGGTGAGAGATGGCTTGACAAGGAGACACTCAGGCCTGTGTGGTGTACTGACGACCCCAAACAGAACGGTCTCGACTCACCCAACCGTTTGTTGGTGTCAACCCTTGGTGATGAGTTGAAGGTAGCCACTCAGGGACAGTCAAAGATTTTTGCATTTGCACCCTATAAAGATGCGGCCATCCTTTCAGCCGGTCATGCGGCTGATGGTGCCTTCTGGTTGGACACCCAAACAGGGCAATGGAAAACCAGTACGTTCTACTCGAACACGTTACCGACATGGATACTGAGTGTCAATGAATTAAGATCACCATACGCAAGCATTGGCAAGGTCGTATGGGAACCTGTCATCGAACTCTCTGGCACGTTCAATTACTACCAGCATGTGGGTGACCAAAAGCCTTTCAGACATCTCTTCAAAGGCGAAAGAAAATTCATAGAATATCTATCTTCTGGTCTGGTCAATTCAGATATCACCGAGATGGCCCAGCAATGCGTGACTAACCATGGTGTGGGCTATGACCGTGTGACAGACTTGCTCTGTCTGACTTATTATGCCGGAACCTTTGACCACAAGCCCGTGTCAGAATGTCAGTTGGAACTGCAGGACACTTATGTCAGACTAGATCAGGAACTATCCAAACTTATCAGAAGTTTAGAAAGAATATTGGGGGCTGAGCATGTGCTCTTTGTCGTGACTAGTACGGGCTATTGTAACGAAGAGAATACCGATTATGCCCAATATCGCATTCCGACAGGTACTTTTTATATTGACCGAACTGCCAACCTGCTCAATATGTACTTCGGAGCCATCTGGGGTCAGGGACGCTATGTGGAGGCCAGTTTCAAGAACCAGATATTCCTAAACCACAAACTCTTGGAATCGAAGCGCATCAGCCTGACGGATGCCGGACAGCGGGCGCAGGAGTTCATTTGTCAGTTGGAAGGTGTCAGAAATGTCTATACTGCCCTACAACTGTTAAGTAGTAACAACCCGCAGGTATCTCATATCCGGAATGGGTTTAGCGCAGAACGCAACGGGGACATCATGATTGAAGTATCCCCCGGTTGGCATATTGCCAATGAGACCACCCAGGAACAACAACTTTCCAGAGCCTCGTTCTTGCAGTTCCCACTCATCATTTATGGCACGGGGATCCAGGCAGAGAAGGTGAATACGCCGGTCACCATTGACCGCATCGCCCCCACCATTGCCAAGACCATCCGCATCCGTGCCCCGAATGCCTGCTCTGCAGAACCTTTGTTTTAAGCCACAGATTTCACAGATTTACTCAGATTCTTTGGCTGTTACGAAATTTATTCGGAATTTCCACGAGAAATTGGAAAATTTTGAGTAACTTTGCACCCGTTTTAAATTAATATGTAAATATAAAGATGAATTTTAATAAGATTTTAAAGTCATTGTTCGGAGACAAGTCTTCAAGAGACATGAAACTGATTCAGCCCCTGGTAGAGAAGGCCAAGGCCTTTACCCCTCAGGTGGAGGCTATGAGCAATGACGAACTTCGTCAGCGTACGAAGGAACTGCAACAGCAGGTACAGTCGTCTGCCACAGAGCAGAAGGCACAGATTGCCGAACTGAAGGCCAAGATTGAAGATACGCCCATTGATGAGCGTGCAGACATCTTTGCCCAGATTGACAAGATTGAGAAAGAGATACTGGACATCTACGAAAAGGCCCTCGACGAAGTGATGTTCGAGGTGTTTGCCATCGTGAAGGAGACCGCACGTAGATTTGCTGAGAATGAGGAGACCATCGTCACGGCTACGGACTTTGACCGCGAACTGGCTGCCGACCCGAGGAAAGACTTTATTTCTATCGACGGTGACAAGGCCATCTACCACAACCACTGGACAGCAGGCGGTAATGATCTGCCGTGGGAGATGATCCACTACGACGTGCAGTTGTTTGGTGGTGTGGTTCTCCATCAGGGAAAGATTGCCGAGATGGCTACGGGTGAAGGTAAGACCCTCGTGGCTACCCTGCCCGTATTCCTGAATGCCCTCACCGGCAACGGCGTACACGTGGTGACCGTGAACGACTATCTGGCCAAGCGTGACTCCGAATGGATGGGACCACTCTATATGTTCCATGGTCTCT
>JAFWTK010000020.1 GCA_017518935.1 Prevotella sp. | reverse complement strand
GGAAAAGCAGATTGTTGTGACCTTTATCACCGAGTCGATGGAAGAGCCTGTGGGCAAGAGACAGGTGCCTGCAGAGTTCAAAAGATTGCGAGGAATGGTGAAGATTACCGATGAAGAGATAGCACAAGATGAACACTTAGCACATATCATGGAGCGATGAAACGGATATTCCTTGATACTAATATTCTGATCGACTACATCGATAACCGTGCGGGTGCTGATGACGCGGAGCAGATTTTTGCTTGCGGCTTCTCGGGTGAGGCCTTGCTGTTTGCCTCTTCGCTGACCTTTGCTAATATGGCGTATATCATCAAAGGTCGCACACAGGAGGAGAAATACGATGCGTTGAAACAAATGGCTGATGTGGTAGAGATTCTTCCTCTTGGCAGACAGGAAGTGATGTCGGCCATAGCACAGCCTGTGCCAGACTTCGAGGACATGCTGCAATATCAGTGTGCCAAAGCTGCCAACTGCGATTACATTGTAACGAATGACCGCCGACATTACGAATTCTCTGACATTCCTCACTTTTCGTCGGCAGATTTCGTTGAGAAATTGGACGAGTTGATAAAGTAAGAATGTAGATACCAACACCATTCCTCTCCCCCTCAACGGCGAGAGGGATGTTTCGTTTTGGCGATATGGTGTCAGATGTTTCATTTCAGTAACTTAATGCATGGGTAAGTAGTGATGTAGCCGTGGGGACAGGTACCTGAGTCATAACAGCCGTCATACCCAAGTACCTGTCCCAGCGACTACCCAATGTCGGGGTCTCCATAATCCTTACTGATTTTTTGAAAGTTTGACATAAAGTGAATGGGTCACGAGAGTATTCATTTTTCTATCGGATTATAGTATTGTTCCCACGACTCGTTGAGAGGATGGAAACCGCGGTCGCTGTCGTCCATGATGATGACACGGACGCCTGAGTTCTTGACAAATGCCCCGGCATTCTTATACATATTGGCCTCAAACTTCAGCCATTCCTCTTTTGTCATCTGCTTGTATTTCCAGTCGTAGCGGACAATGGGCAGGGGCTTTTGTGTCAGTCCCTCAGCCTCGAAGATGAAGTTATGCTCTGTGTCGAAGACCTTTAAGATGGTTCCTTTCAGGCCACCAAACTTCCACGGGCCGTATGGCACAAGAATGTTGCAGGCATAGTAAGCCTTCCACTTACGGCCTCCGTACTCGCAAGTGGCTGCATGGCAGTGGAAGCCCATCACCGTTGCGGTGTCTTCTGGTATGTAAGTCCACTCGATAGTAGGCACAGGCTCCGTATATTGGCACACATCATCGGTGAACGGTACGCGGTTGCTGACCGTTATGGTTCCCTGGGCTACTGACCGTAGGATGTCGTAGCCCTGCCAACTCGGCTCCGGCGTATCAAACGACATGGTGGTCTTGATGCTCTCGGTGTTCTTCTCGTCAAGTTCGCGCAGGTTCTTACTGAAGAACGACACATAGTTACGTCCGACAAGTAAAGTCATATAGTCTTCGGCTTTCAGGGAGTCGTCGGCAGCAGACTCACGGAAGTTATAGCGGTAGGTGATGGCAACACGGCTGCTGTCGAGTTGCTGAAACTTGCTCACATCCTTGTGAGTGATCATAAAGGTTGGTTCGTCCATAGCGTAGGACATTTGTACTTGAGCATTGGTTTTTGTAGTGCAACAGACGATGACGAGTCCGCAAAGCACGATGTTGATGATTCTTTTCATAATTGTAGTGATTTATAAAAGTTTGATTCTGATTCCTGCCATAACGGTACGCCCCCGCAACTGATATTGACTGACATAGCGGGTCACACCGTTGTCGATGATACGGTTGTAAGTCTTGCGGTCGAAGAGATTGATACACTCCAAAGAGAATATCGTGGATTTCAGATGATACTCTATCCGCTCGTTCAAGAACAGGCTACTGCGTCCCTGAGTGAAATAACTGCTATAGTAGTATTGTATCTGGGTATTGAAGGAGAGCGAAGTGCCAGCCCATAGTATTACCGACGTGGCATTGGTAAAAGTACGGTAGAGGTCTGTTCCTTTTATGCCGTCCGTGTAGGGCTGTGAGATAGATAAAGTGTTATTTGTCATGAGGCTTAGCCACTTGGCAAACGAGGCATTGTAACTGACGGATGCCTTCAGATAGTCGGTACGGCTATTGTGCTGCACATCGTCAATGAGATATTCGCCATTGCTACGTCCAATGGTGAGGCTTTCCTGTATCTTGGAATTGAACTTGAAGAATCCTTTAGAAAAAGACTGGTCAGCCTGATATATGCGATTGTCGGTGCCAATGGGTAGCAGATAGTAGTCCGTTACGTCATTAACAAAACGATAGGCGGTTGAGTGTTGCGAATGTGTATTGACATAAGTGAGTGAGACATTGGCAAAGAGCATACGAATAACGTCTTTGTAGGAAACAGAGGCAGAAGTCTTGAATGTCTTTTGCAGCCCGGCCTCTAACAGACAGGTGTTTGCGTATGTCGTGCGGTAGTTCTGATAATAGGTGGCAGTCAGTTGCTGCATGGCCGATGGTAAGGATTCCTCGTATGATGCCAAAAGATTGTAGTCAAAATGACTATTGGGCTTATAACTGAAGTTAGCGTATGGCTTAACGGAGAAACAGGCTTTGCCGTAACCTCCCTGGTTCTTGTCGTTGATGTGGTAATAGCGGATTCCTATAGGCACATAGACAAGCAGTTGCAGCCGTTCGCCATTGTGGAAAAGCAGTTTGGGCACAATGTGGGCACTTGGTTCTACCATATCGATGCGGTTATCCTGTTGGGTTATGCCTGTCGTTACGTGCTGATATTGCATGGCAACCGTGCCGTTGACACTATACATCAGATATGGGATGCGACGGGAATAGAGCGAGAGGGAATTGTCAGTATCAAACTGGCATATATGGATGTCTTGCTGCAATGTCGGAAGCGTGAGCCGGGCATCCTTATCTGTGTAGGTAATGGCAGAAGAATAGTCGGCCACGCTCCCATTGCTGAGATTCCTATGTGCAGTGATGCGGTTGGAGATTTCAAGGGAGTGATTGTTAAGGTGCTGGGCTATATCGGTATTGATGAGGCCATGCTCGCAGTTGAAAGCAGCCGAAACGGACAGGGCCTCTTTCAGATAGAATTTACGGCTGTTTATCTTGTAATTCAGGTTGCCGTTCAGGTAGTTCATCTTGCTCTGGGTACTGTTCTCTTCAAGAATAGTCAGTGTACTATCGGCAGTGATGAAATAGTCAGAGCGTTCGGCTGAGTTTCGCCGTTCCTTATCAAAAAGATAGTTGATGTTGTAAGTCAGCAAGTGGTCTTCATCTATCTTGTGCAGTTGATTGACCGACAGGCTATGGGTATCGTTGCAATAGGAATAGGTGTCCCCGATAGACGGCCTCGACGGTTGCAGAAGACCTGTGCCTGTGTCGCTGTTCATGTCGGCAGGTGCATTGATGTCGCGCCGCAAGTCTGTGCCGACATTGTTGGTCTTATAGAACGATATGTTTTGTCTCTTGGGTTTGAAGTTCATCAGATTGATGGTTGCCCTTCGTGCTAAAGTCGGTGTGCCCACTTCTGCATCGAGTGTGGAAGCCCATACGCCTTTGGCGATATTCTTCAGTTTGATATTGATGGCGGGATTGTCACCTCGCTGAGTGCCCTGCAGAACTTTGGCGTCTTGGTGGTGCTCCATCACTTGGACGGCAGCAACGTCCTCGGCATTGATGTTTGTCGTAGCAATGTTGTATCGGCCACCCAACATGTCCGTGCCCTCAATGTAGAACTCAGTGATCCATTTCCCATTGTATGAGATCTGACCGTCTGGTGAAATGGATATGCCTGGCATCTTCTTCAGCAAGTCCTCCAGTACCTTATCGTTTTTCGACAGATAGGTAGAGGCATTATAACTGATAGTATCTCCAGAATGACGTATCTTCTTGGACTTCACTACGACCTCCTTCAACTCCAAATTCTTGAAGATGGAGTCTAAATCTTGGGCAGACAGGCTCAGTGTGGTCAGCGTGAAAAGTGCAAGCAAAAAATACCTCATTGTCTTTTTTTGCTGCAAAGGAACAAAATAAATAGGGAAAAGACAAATTTCCTATTGTGCATTTATTGTGCAATCTGCCTGTGCAAATGCAAATCCCTTATAAAGAGAGTATTACGTTATCCCAGTCTTTAGGAGTAGCCTTTTGGCCGAAAGCCCTTTGGTAAAGTCGGCGACGTGTTGATGATACTGATTCTGGGCTGTGGTCAGTGAGATTTGCAATGTCTTTTGGCTGTATTCCAATCTTAATCAACAGGCAGACATGATTATCGTGCTGACTCATTTTGCAGAGTTCGGCCAGTCGCGCATTGAAATGTGGAAATACGGTGTTGACAGTTTTGTCTAATTTCTGCCAATTATCTTCGGTAAGGTGTTCGCCTTGCCTGATAGCCACAGTAATTATCTGGTAAATGTCAGATTGTTCTATCGTTTGCCTTTCCGTTTCTTTCTCTTGCTTATTCTTCTGGAGATAATGGGCAATGAGTTCGTCCTTCTTCTTGACCTTGAATTTCAGAATCACTTGTTTCTGCCGATAATGGTTGATGGCCCATAGCAATGAAACAAGGACCAGAAGCAGCAACGTAGAAATAGAGACAATCCACAACTTCTTGTGCTCGTTTGCAATTTTCAGTTCTTCATTACGCTTTTCGCGGATTCGGTAGTCATATACTGACCGCATTTTCAATAGCGTGGCAGACAGGTCATCTTTATGTACTGTATCATCGAAATGCTCATAATGCAGCAGGTCGTCGTATGCCTCAGCCACGTTGCCTCTTTTAAGATTAAGTGAAAGGAGATCCTTATAGACGTCTCGTTTCATTCTCTTTGTCAAAGGAAGTCCGGCCAGCCTTTGGTAAATCATATATGCAGAGTCTCGCTGCCCTATTTTCACATAGAGATTAGCCGCAGTCATCAACAGGTCGCCGTCTTTACTGTTCAGGACGTTCGCCAGTCGGCTCCCTAAAAGATTACGGGCATAGTCATATCGTCCGTACTTTATGGCGACATCGGCAATTGCTGCTGAGGATGTCCTCATCAGACTGGAGTCCTTTTGGGATTTTGCCATCTTATATGTTTCCTGCATATAGTGGATGCAACTGTCATACCGCTCCATTTCACGATAAGTGTTACCAAGAGCAAATAGGTCTATCATCTGTTCTATGGAGTCTTCTGGCTGTTCTCCTTCATAAGCCTGATGGAATGACTTGATAGACATGTCGTATAAGCCTTGTTTCCTGTAAAGGTCTCCCATCCACCAATGGATCTGGCTATTGCTGAGACTTCCTTCAACATTCAGTGCTTTCTCAAAGTATTCTTCTGCCAATGTGGCATCCTGCAGGCTGATATAAGTACGGGCAGCGTAATAATATACCTGTTTCAGCAGTTCTTGGTTATGGTTACTCTCGTAATAAGACACCAGTTCCAGTATTGTGCTATCGGAAGTTTGTGGCTCAAAGTCTCTGTCATTGGCTTTTATCTGGAGTAACTGATAATACTTTTGTACGTGTTCTGGTTCATCCGCCATCTGACTTTCTATCTTCTTCAGCAGTTCTCTTGCTTGATAGGGTTTGTGTATAGCAAGACTATCCGCTTCTAACAAGACTTGCGGATAATGTGCCGATGGTTGACAAGATGTCAACGCGAGGGAGAAAAGGATGACGATGATGATACTCTGCTTGTTCATTATTCGTTTTAATTCAATTACCTTTATATTATAAACGTAATTTTCGCAGAATTATTTCGTTCTCAATCGTCAGAGTATGTTATGTTGGTTAATTTTCGTCAGGGTCGTCGTCGGCCTTGCCCTTGGGCAGATAGTACTCGCGGGCATAGCGCTCGAAGCCCTTCAGCTGGGTGTAGAGAGCGGTGAGGGCGTCGCTCGGCATGAGGTCCATCATGGCGATGAT
>JAFWTK010000191.1 GCA_017518935.1 Prevotella sp. | reverse complement strand
TGGCAGTTATCTCACCATCCTTGCCTTTCTGGCTGCTGGCACTATCATTACCTGTGTGGTGCAGTCGTCAGCAGCGGTGATGGCCATTACCATTCTGCTCTGTTCAACGGGTGTGCTACCTATCTATATGGGCATTGCCCTGGTGATGGGTGAGAATATAGGAACAACGGCAACTGCTAATCTTGCGGCACTTGGTGCTGGTACTGAGGCACGACGGGCTGCATTGGCTCACCTGTTGTTTAATGTTTTTGGTGTCATCTGGGTGCTCGTCGTGTTCTATCCTTTTGTCGATATGGTGTGCAGCCTTGTTGGCTATAATCCCTCCATGGCAGGACAGCCAGAGCGGATACCTGTTGTACTGGCCATGTTCCACACCTGTTTTAATGTCCTTAACACAGCATTGCTCATCGGCCTGATTCCACAGATGGAGCAGATTGTCTGCAGACTTCTGCCAGAAAAAAAAGAGGAAGCCAAACAACCCACGACGCTGCACTTCATCAGTGGTGGTGTGATACAGACTCCAGAGATTGCGGTACTTCAGGCACAGAAGGAAATCGTGCATTTTGCCGAGCGTATGCTTCGTATGTTTGGGATGACAAGCGCACTTATAGATGAGAAGGACAAGAAAGAGTTTGAAAGTCAGTATGCACGTATTGAACGTTATGAGACCATCGCCGATAACATGGAAATAGAGATTGCGAATTATCTCGAGCAAGTGGGCAATGAGCACCTGTCTGACGAGACAAAGGATAAGACCCGAGTGATACTTCGTCAGATAGGAGAACTGGAATCTATTGGTGATGCCTGTTACAAGATGGCCCGCACAGTCAACCATCTGCGTGAGAGTAAGGATGACTTCACTGCTGAGCAATACGTCAGACTGCATGAAATGCTCAGACTGGTGAATGAGGCTGTAGTACAGATGATTGTTGTGGTGAGCGGACGGCGCAAAGATCTGTCGTTGGCAGATTCTCTTTCTATCGAGAACGACATCAATGAACTTCGCAACCAACTCAAGGGTGAAATCGTCGTGGGGGTTAACTCACATCAGTATTCTTATGCTATTGGCACACTCTATAACGACATAGTGGCTGACTGTGAGAAAATCGGCGACTATGTCATGAATATCGTTGAAGCCCGTCTAGGTAAGCATCTGCTTAACTATAATGGCTTGAGTTTGAACCTCGACAAGAAGACTACCACCATTGATGGCAATCCCGTCAACCTGACACGTACAGAGTTCGAATTGCTCCATCTGCTTCTGACTAATCGTGGAAAGGTACTCTCACGCCAGCAACTGATGGATACCGTTTGGGCAGGCGTCATCGTCACTGACCGTACTGTCAATGTCAACATAACCCGTCTTCGTAAAAAACTGGGGGTATATGCTCAGAATATCGTCAGCCGTACTGGCTTTGGATATGTGTTTGAGGAGTAACTCGGCAGAATTCAAAAGGATTCCGTGAACTTGCTTTTTTGCCATTTGGAGGGACATAAGAAAAACCTTCTGCCCGGGGTGCATAAGCGTGCCCGAGATTTTGGGCTGACTTTACCCCGGTGGGAGAATGAAAGATAGACGAATGAATGCGTTTAAACACAGCCTTTTGCAAGTGACCCTATTTGGGTGATGATTTCCTGAGGTAGGTTTTTCTTGTCCCAGATTCTGGTGAAGGTTTTTCGAGGTCAGGAAATCGTGTCGTGGAACTTACAATCCGCCAGCAGCCTCTGCTCGATATCGTGGCATATCGTTCAACATCAATGGCGAGGCAACAGGTATCAAGACAATTGACGCTGAACATTCAGACAGTTGGTTCGACTTGCAGGGACGACGTGTGAACGTGCCGACAAAGGGTGTGTATATAAACAATGGTAGAAAAAGAGTCATCAAATAGACGAAAAAGTACTGTCGTAATCTTCACTACGACAGTACTTTTTTAATGACGGCACTACTATCTGGCGGTAACTGACTGCCTAAAAACCACTTTACTCTTCAACGGGTGAGAAATCACTCTTGCCGACTCCGCAGACGGGGCATACCCAATCCTCAGGGATGTCTTCGAAGGCTGTGCCGGGAGCGATGCCGCCATCGGCATCACCTTCTGCCGGATCATACACGTAACCACATACGTCGCAAACATACTTTTTCATAATCGTACTTTTTTAGTTATTAATGATGGTTGTTATTCTCTCAACAATCCGCTCTGGCGGAATGTTCTTCATACAAGCATAGTCGCCACGCTGACAGGGTTTTTGACCATATATGCTACAAGGCCGACATTCTAAGTCGAGTTGGATAGCATTATCCTTCAGTTGATTAAAACCCATAAAACCGGCGTATGGATGGGTGGCTCCCCAGACACTGACCACAGGTACGGCTGTGAGCGAAGCCAGGTGCATATTGGCAGAGTCCATTGAGAGCATCACATCCAAATGACTCATGATGATGAGTTCCTGATACATATTCTCGCAATAGCGGCTGGCATTGATACATTGCCGATACTGGGCGCTCCAAAGACTGAAATATTTGTCTTCTTGTTCACCTCGTCCGAAGAAGAAGATACGGCATTGGGGATATTTCTCCAACAACTGATGGATCACCTGTTCCATCAGTCGTGGGGGATAGATCTTTCCCTCGTGGGCCGCAAAAGGCGCAATGCCTATCCATTGTTCAAAATCCTTCTTGGGACCAATCTCCTTAGGCAGCAGATTGAGGTTGCCGCCTTCTTCCGGGAAGATACTATGGAAATGGCTGATGTCAACAGGATAGCCCAAGCGTTCGAACACCTCTGTGTAATTATTAAAAGAGGTGGGAAGTTGCTTCATGGTTCTTTTTTTCTGGGATACCAGATGGCGACGGTCTTTCCGATGCTTGTTGATATGTTCCACCCGATAGCGCCCCAAGTTGAAGCGCATACGGAGATATTCTGAACGGAGCACATTATGCAGGTCTGCTACCTTTGTAAACTGCTTGGCCACTAGTCGACGGTAAAGGGAGTTCAGGCCTCTGATACCGTGGTACTCCACCTTCAGGTCAGCCTCCATGAAATTCACATTAGGAGCAAGGTCGTCGAAAAGAGTTCTGGCGTATTTGCGGCTCAGCACCGTGATGCGGATATTTGGATACTGGCGTGCCAATGACCATACCACAGGTACAGTCATAGCCACATCGCCTAACGATGAGAAGCGGATAACTAGTATATGCTCCTTTTTCACTTCTTATAAAAAATCGGATTAGTTGAAGGATCATTGTACATCTTCATCTGACGATATACCTTCATATATTTCCTGCCAGCCTCAATGTCTTCCAATAGTTGGTCGATGGCCAGTGATAGGTCTTTCTGCTGTTCCAAGAGCACATCGAGTTTGGCCTGACACTTGGCAATATGCTCTGCCTCGACATCCTTACGCTCCACCTGTTCCTGCATGTGGTAGATTTTCAGGGCCAGGATGCTCAGCCGGTCAACGGCCCAGGCAGGACTCTCTGTATTGAGTCGGGCATCAGGCAGTGGTATCACCTGACTATATAACTGACGGAAGTAGGAATCAATCTCCTCCACCAGATCTGTGCGGTCCTGGTTGCTGCGGTCAATCCGACGCTTCAAGGCAAGAGCCTCCGTCGGATTGATATGAGGGTCGCGTATGATATCCTCATAGTGCCACTGAACGGTGTCCATCCAGCATTTCAGATAGAGACTGTAGTCAATACTGTCCCTCTCATAGGGATTGTGGATAGGCGTATCAATATTATCAGTCAGATGATAGTCGCTGATCACCTGATTGAAGATCTGATTAGCGTGCTCGGTAAACGACATTTTGATACTAAATTGTTTCTTAGGTGCAAAACTACAGAAACTTTTTCAATTAACCAACTAATTACGGATATTTTCATCTAATTTTGCATTTTTATCACTGGTAACGCACACAAAAAGGGCAAATTTATGCACAATCACACCCTAAATGTGCAAAGTTGAGTCACTTTTTCCTCAAAAAGTTTGCGTAACTCAAAGAAAATGTGTTACTTTGCACCCCGAAAGCGGAAAAACCGCAAAATTTTCAAGATAGCAAATACATTATTAACATTTTAAAGAAAGAAAATTATGTCAGAAATTGAAAGCAAAGTAAAGGCTATTAT
>JAFWTK010000190.1 GCA_017518935.1 Prevotella sp. | reverse complement strand
TATTTCTTCAATGTCTCACCGAAGCGGATAGGCAGTTTCTGACTAGTATCGCAGGCGATGCGCTGGGGGGCATCCGGCATGAAGGGGTTTGGTAAGCGACGGTTGATGACAGCCCCGATGAACTCATAAGGATTCAGTACACCAGGGTCTACAACCACCGGCATCGCCTCCATATAGCCAATCTTCTGGATAAAGGAACGTAGATCCTCATCGGCCATTTCTGCACTGATGAGCGTATAACCCAGCATACAACCATAAAGTGCCATAGCGGTGTGGAGGGGATTCAGACAGGTGGTCACTTTCATCGTCTCCACCTTATCAACCGTCTCACGGGTGGTATAGAGCGCACCACCCAGGTCGAGTGGGGGACGACCGTTGGTATAGTGGTCCTCAATTACCAGATACTGTACCTCCTCAGCATTCACAAAAGGAGCGGTGAAGGTGTGCTTCTCTGTCTCGATATAGTCGTTGTCCTCGAAACCATCTGCTGCCAACATCTCCTTAACCTTCTCGTGGGGGCGAGGCGTAATCTTGTCAATCATCGACCAGGGGAAAGTGATTTTTGTTTCGTCTTTCAGGTAGTTGAGGAAAGCAGCGGGAACTAGTCCGTCGGTTACCCAACGCTCTGCGTAGGCAAAGACACCAGCCTTTACCTTGTCACCGTTGTGTGAGCAATTGTCCATGCTTTGAACGGTCAGAGGCAATTGGCCCGCTTGGTAGCGCTCATAGAGTAGGGCACAGACCTTACCCATAGCAAAGAGAGGTTTCATGCCCCGGGCTAAATCAGCCTCATTGAAGGTATAGCCTTTCTCTGTGATAGTAAACGAAATCATTTGTAGAGAGGGATTGCGAAAAATATCTACCAGACGATTCCAATCAGGGAACTGTGGATCTGCCTTCAGGGCTTCTGTCACAGAGGCGATTACCTTCTTCTCGATGGTACCTGTAGACTGAAGTGAGACCAACAGTGAGAGGTTGTTGTACGGTATATATGCCTTGTCAATGACCTCGAAATCAAAGGTCTCCGCCACAATCACGCCACGATCATATTTGCCCGTATTGAGGGCATCATTGAGAATGGCAGCAGGGAAGGCACGGAAAATGTTTCCGCCCCCGAAGTGCACCCATGTAGGTTCCTTGGCTGTTTTCTCACGTACTTTTGCTATATCGTATTTGGGAAGTTGATAGCCTTTTGTTTCCCACTCTGCAGCATTAAAACTGCCATTAAAAATATCATTCAGTTTCATTTTTAACTTCTTATTTTTTTCATTAATCAAAAAAACCTGGTTGCTTGTATACAATTCCTAACTCACGGTCGACAGTAGCAAGGATGCCCTGAACCTGTCCGAGGGCGAACATCCGACCTAAGAGTGTGTAGCCTGCATTATGTCCGTGACTGCTCTCGTCCATGATACCTCCAGGTTGGTCAGTAAAGGTCATGCCGTGATCCACGCGCATCGGGAGTTGCGGATTTTCTTTCTCGAAGATGCGACAGAGTTCGATGAGATCGGCACGACCACCTAAGTGAGAGGCCTCGGTGAAGTCGCCATTGGGGAATATGTGACAGGAACGAAGATGTACAAAATGCGTGCGAGAAGCAAACTTACGAGCCATCTCCACCACGTTGTTGTATGCTCCAGCGGAAAGACTGCCTGCACAGAAGGTGAGACCATTGTGCTTGTTGGGTACGGCATCAAGGAACCACTGGATATCTTCTTCCGTCCGGACGATACGCGGTAGTCCAAGAATCTCGATAGGGGGATCATCCGGGTGTACGCACATGTTCATGTCGCACTCCTCACACACCGGCATGATCGCCTCAAGGAAATACTTCATGTTTTCACGCAGTTGCTTTTTGTCGATGCCCTTGTAGAGATCTAGGAAATCACGGAACTTTTGGATGGGAGCCTCGTCGTCTTCGCTGAAATTGCCAGAGACAAAACCCTGGGTTTTGATAATGATGTTTTCTACGAGTTTATGTTCCTTCTCAGGAGTCATTGTCTTTGCCAGTTCATCGCACTCTGCGAGGACGTTGCGACCTTGGCCTACACCAGCAGGGAATTCAAACTTGGCCCATTCCTCACGCGCACCTGTACGCTTCAATATATAAATGTCAAAATAGGCAAACTCCGCATAGTTGAAATAGAGGTTGGTTGAGCCATTGGGATTTGCGTGCAGCAGATCTGTACGCGCCCAGTCGAGTACTGGCATGAAATTATAGCAGATGCAATGGATTCCTTCTGTCGAGAGGTTGCGCAGACTCTCTTTATAGACCTCGATTTGATGGTCTCTGTCGGGGCCTCCGTATTTAATGGTCTCAACTACAGGCAGCGATTCTACTACGCTCCAGCGCATACCGTAACTTTCGATATATTCGCGCAGGTCGCGAATTTTTTCTCTTGTCCATACTTCGCCAAGAGGTACGTCGTGCAATGCTGTGACGATGCCCTCGACACCAATTTGTCTCAACATGGCAAGTGTGATTTTATCCTTCTTGCCAAACCATCTCCAAGTTCTTTCCATAATTCAACGTTTATTTTTCTTTTTGGATTTAGATTTCGATTTTGTGGTAGTCTTCGTCTTTGGCTTCGGCTTTCCCATGATCAGTTCTCGGAAGTCTATCTTCGGTTTTGTATAAGATATACTTGGCGTGTAGACGGGACTGCTCTCGTTGCCAAATCGGTCCATAGCAGTGACAGCATAGTTGAGAGACCTGCCATTGTGTGGTATCGACAACCATTCGCCCTTTAGCCGAGAAGCCACCAGGTATTCCGCCTTCTCTATATCCACAGGATAGTCGGGTGAGGCATATATGTTATATAACAGGTAGTCGCCTCCTGAGCGGTCACGCGCTCCTCTCCATATTAATCTGTCGGCAGTCATGCCTCGCTGTATATCTAACTGTATAGGAGCCATAGGTGCCTGCCTTCTTTCCCATCTCATCGGTGGAACCAAGGCAGGAAAGGCGTTAAAGTCTTTCGTGAACGTATAGACACCTTTCGTATTGTCTGTGAAGAACTTACTGCGAAAGAAAGTACATCCGATTTCTAGTTCACGAAGTACATACATTTCGCGTTGGATGATACTCAGATCCCAGTTGTTCTCACGGGGATGGAGCATATACACCGCTAATCCTGGGGCCACAATTCGACCGTATGAGAACTCCTTCCAGTTGACGGCAAAGGGGTAGAAGTTATTCCCTTGGAAATACATCATCGGGAAGAGTGCATCCATCAATCCGTCGCGCAACCATCCTTGTGCATCCTGACATACAGTGGTGTTGGCATTCCAGCCGCTACTCTTGTATCGGGGCAGGTCATCGTACTTGCCAATTGGTGAACACGACATCTTCACCCAAGGCTTTTCACCTTTTACGGCCCTATTGATCTTCCTCACGATATCTGTGATATACTGTCGTCCCTGAGCACGTGATACCCTCAGTTTCCATGTTTCTGGATAACGGATATAGTCAAGGTGGATACCATCTACATCATAACGTCTCGTCACCTCGCGGCAGAACCTTGCCAGATAGTCACCAGTCTCAGTCTTTTCCGGATTCATATACCCCTCGTCACCTACCTTCACAATGAGTTTGGGGAATTTCTTGCGGAGTTGTTGACAACCATAGGTATTCCATTTGCCCACGGGGATGGTCACAATCCAGGCGTGACACTCCATGCCTCGTTTGTGACATTCGTCGATACAGAACTGCAAGGCATCATAGCCTGGTGAATTACCTGCCTTACCTGTCATACAGCCGTCCCAGGGTTCCATATCAGAGGGGAAGACCGTCGTAGCCCTCACACGGGTTTGAAAAAGTACAGTGTTGATGTTCGCCTTTTGCAATTGGTCGAGGATAAGAATGAGTTCCTGTTTCTGCGTCGCAGCACTATGCGAACGTGGCCAGTCGATGCCTCCAATAGTAGTCAGCCAGACGGCTCTCACCTCATGTTTGGGCGATGGAGCCTGCAGTTGAAAGGGCTTTGCCTGCGTAGGTAGCGTCAGGATTAATAGGAGAAAGAATCGTATAATTGTTTTCAAAATAATGCCTTTTTGATGAATTTTGGTGCAAAGATACAAAAAAAGCCACAGATTTCACAGATTATCGCAGATTATTTGTTATTTTGCCATGAAAATAGAATAAAACGATAAAAAACTATGATTTCATTTTTGCTGAGCCTTGTGGCTCTTGTATTGGGTTATCTGCTCTACGGACGGTTTGTTGAACGTGTCTTCGGG
>JAFWTK010000189.1 GCA_017518935.1 Prevotella sp. | reverse complement strand
GTCCTCATCGTTGAGGTCGTATTCCTTGATGTGGCGCACGAACCCTACCTGTGGGTTGTCATCAAACAGTTTCTGAATTTCCTCTCTCAGTTCCCGGGCGGCGATGGCATCGTCGTTGAGGTCCTCGAACCACAGGTTGAGCAGTTCAAACATCCCGGCGCAGTCGAGCCCCGTACGCTGGGGCAGTTCATACACCTCGTTGTGCTTCAGACAGCGGATGACCGCGGTGGGCACGTCGAAGTCGTCTTCGTCCTTCACGTCACGATAGCGGAGCAGGCGGCGACGCACCAGCGCGTCTATATCGGCGGCAAAGCCAAGCGCGCTGATTTTGTTGATGTCGAGATACGAGGCCAGATTGTCGTAATCCACACGACGTGGTCCTTTCTCCATGCAGATGCAGAAAAGCACTGTCTGGCGCTCGCTGATGCCATAGTTTTGGCTCAGAAAATCTATTTCTTTCTTCGCTTTCCGCATGAATGCAGTACTCATCTTTGAGTTTCTCGACAGGTCGACCACGCGCTCGATGGCTTGGAGCAGCGTCATTGGCTTCTTTGTGTTCTTTTTCGTTGTTACTTTCTTTTCCATATTCAGTTATATTGTCTTTTGTTGATTTATCTTTGAATTCGCTATGAAGGCCGAAGGCTTGATGATAAGGCAATGGTGACACCTATCGTATAAGCAGGAGTACGATTCTTTTTTCTTATTTGCTGCGAAATTAGTGTATCTGTCGGCATCTGTCAAATAATCCTGTATCATTGGATGGGAATGGGGTGTCAATGGTTTTGACAGCCTTTCCAGACTTGGTTTTGTCACTTTTATTGGAGTAGCAAAACAGTTGGTCTCCTGAAAGCCTCAGGCTGCAAGAGCCATAGGCTCCTGCTGTCTGGGGGTAAGATGGAAGTGTTTCGTCATTTTCTGGATGAGAGAGGTAGTCTGGCTGTCAGAGAGGTCGAAAATGGTGAGGGCATACCCCTCATTGCCCTGTGATGTGGTGAAGCAGACCCTTTTGTTTTTGAGGTACTTCTGGATCTTTGAGAACAGGTTCTTGGAATTGGTGGAGATTGTTGTCATATTCTTGATAGTTTTTAATGATTGATGTTTGTATCAAGAATATAGTTACAAACGAAAAAAATTTCAATAAAAGCCACTACTTTTTTTGATTTTTTTCTGAGAAGAATAAATTTAGGCTGAGAACCACTGCATTTTTGGCATATGACAGTGGAGGTGAAGCAGTAGGGAACGGCTAAGCAAACTCCCTGTCTCGTTGGCTAACTTCCAACTGAAAGACAGGGAGTTCCTCACAGACGTGGAGCCTGCAGACACTTCATTTTATTTTGTGGTAATGCTGATGCTTCCTGGTTTCAAACCATCACTGTTTGCCGTCAGTTGGAGTGTAGAGGCTTTTTTGTCGCTTTGTATCAGCACCTGTGCCAGTCCGTTGAAGGCGGGAATGCTGAACGTACTACAGTCCGACTTCTTTGGATGATCATCACCCATGTATGAGGGGTCGCCATTGCCCGCCCCAAGGATACGGCCTCCTCCTTCTAAAGTGAAGGTAAGCATCTGGCAGGCATCAGGCACGATGCGACCCTTCTGGTCTTGTATCTCGATGCTGACCACACAGACATCCCTTCCATCGGCTGCAATCGTTTGCCGGTCGGCTTTCAGCACAATCTTCGTCGCAGGCTTGGTGGTCTCTATCACTTCCGTGAGGATGCGCTTGCCATTCTTATAGCCTGTGGCAATCACTTTGCCTGGCTGGTAGATAGCCTTCCACTTCAGATGCCCGTTCTTAGGCATGGCCTGGCGCCCGAGTTTCTTGCCGTTTACCGTCAGTTCCACCTCGTCGCAATTGCTGTAGGCCCAAACTTCCACTTCCTCTCCCTCATGACCCGCCAGGTTCCAGTGGGGGAAGATGTGCAGCACCGGCTCGTCAGTCCACCAGGATTTCAGATACCAGGCCTCGTCTTTGGGGAAGCCGCAGTAGTCGAGAATACCAAACTCGGAGTCATGGGCTGGATAACTGAGCGGATTGGGCTCACCGCGATAGTCGAAACCGGTCCAGTAGAACACCCCTGCCGCCCAGGGACGTTCGGCGTAAAACTTCCACCCGCGCTCAATACGATTCTCGGTGCCATCCTTGTCGGCACTCAGGTTCATGGAGCGCATGCGGCCCTTCTGCTCTGGCGTGTCGAAATACCAGCCGCGTGTGCCGCAGCCAGTGGTCTCCTCTGTACCCACAACCTTCCACTCTGGATGCTGCGTTCTTCGCTCATCCACATTGTTCTGCATGATATAGTTGTAGCCCACCACATCAAGTCCCTTAATCATCTCACCGCCACCGGCATTGGCAATGGTGGAGTGGCGGGTTGGGTCGAGCAACTTGGTGTATTCTCTCATGGCAGCAGCGATGCGAGTGCCCTGAACGGTGTTCTCCATGCCCCATTCCTCGTTGCCGTCGCTCCAGAGGATGACACAGGGATGGTTGCGGTCGCGCTTGACCATACGCTCCAGCAGTCGCAGATGTTCGTCGTTGCTGCCCGACAGGCGGGTCTCATCGATGACGAGGATGCCCTCGTGGTCGCAGATATCGAGTAGGGTGGGGGTGGCGGGATTGTGCGAGGCGCGATAGGCATTGCATCCCAATTGCTTCAACTGCCTGATGCGCCACGCCTGAAGGGCATCGGGGATGGCGGCTCCCACGCCGGCATGGTCCTGATGCATGTTCACGCCCTTCAGTTTCAGTGGCTGACCATTGAGCAGGAAACCTCGGTCAGCATCGAACTCGATATCACGGATGCCCGTGGTGGTTTCGTAGATATCGCTTACTTTTCCGTCGACCTTTATCGTTGTTTCTACCTTGTACAGATATGGATGGGTGGTACTCCATAAATGGGGGGCATTGAGTGTCAGCATTTGTTTGCAGCCCAGTGTCTGTTTGCCTTTCAGCGTCAGTGATGTGGCATCGGCTTTTCCCACTTCACGGCCTTCTGCATCCAGCAGCCGCTGCTCTACGGTGCAGGTCTTTGCCTCCAGCGAATGATTGTTCACCTCGGTCTCTATCGTTAGGGCAGCGTGGTCGTAGGGTGCCTTCATGTCGGCATAGACAAATGTGCCGAATGGAGCCACACTGACAGCAGCCGACTTCATTAGCCATGCGTCGCGATAGATGCCGGCACCCTCGTAGAACCAGCCCTCTTCGAGCGTGGCGTCTGCACGCACACAAATCAGGTTGTCGCCACCATAGTTCACATACTCTGTCACGTCATACACCTGCGTGGCATAGCCGCTGGGTTCCGTACCCATATAGAAACCGTTGAACCACACACGGGCATCGCGGAAGATGCCGTCGAACTGCAGGGCAATATGCTTGCCGAGGTCGTCGGCCGGAATGTGGATCACCTTGCGGTACCAGCCCACGCTCGTTTCCGGATACTTGTAGCCCACGGTCTTGTAGCCATGTGAGTGGCTGGCAGGCTGGGCGTAGGGCAGCGTCGTCACCCAGTCGTGGGGTACGCGCACCTCCTGCCAGTCCTTATCGTCGAACTTCGATGAATACGGTCCCTCATTATGGATAGAGTTGGCTTTAGTCAGGTAGTTGAAGTATTCTGTGCCGCAGCCGAAATCCTTGGTGGGGTCGGCAGCATTGCCGAGGGCGAATTTCCATCCCTCGTCGAGTCTGATTACTTCCCGCACACTTTGGGCGCTGGTGATGGCCGATACCATCCAGAGCACCAAAACGGCTGTCCATTTTCCTATTCTCATAACGACAATTTATTTTATTAAACGATAGGCAATCACATCACGTGCTTTTACATTAATCTTGCGGTCTGTCTTGTTTTTCTTGCTGGTCTTACCTTCCGCCTTGTGTGTCCAAAGGTTGAACACTTTATAGACAGTGGAGTCGAAGGAGGTGCTCAGTTTGCTCACCTGGGTGTCGGTGAGGTTGAAATCCTGCCAGTTCAGGTTGAAGGTAATGTCCTGTCGCGTGGGGTTGAGGATGGTGAAGGCCCAATCGCCACCCGCCAATGGCTTGAACCAGAATTGCAGGCCATCACGGTCGCAAAAGTGCAGTCCCTGAACGCCGAGCGTATCTTGATCGATGGCTATCATCTCCTTATTCATGATGATGTTGCGAGTGGCCTCACTCATAGAATGCAAGTCATTGCCAAGTATAAGCGGACTGGCCATCATGCACCACATCGTGAAGTGGGCACGGTCCTCATTCTCTGTCATCCCATTGCCTACCTCCAGCATGTCGGGGTCGTTCCAGTAGCCTTTTCCGGCATACTGACGTAATGAGTCGTTGAACTGGATGCATTGCATGACACCAAACTGGCTATAGCCTGCCTCAAAGACGCGCAACGAATCGAAATTACACCATATATCAGGTGTGGTGCGCCAGGAATGGCCCACCTCACGGGCCCATTTCCAGGGTCTGCTGTTGCCCCACTCGCACATGCTCAGAAAAATTGGTCGGCCGGCAGAGCGCAGGGCATCGCTGATGAGTTGGTAGGCTCCCAGAGGATTCACATTGGTGGTGTTGCACCAGTCGTATTTCAAGTAATCTACGCCCCAACGGGCATACTGGATGGCATCTTGATACTCGTGGCCGAGAGAACCAGGCATACCAGCACATGTCGCAGTTCCGGCATCACTATAGATGCCAAGTTTGAGCCCACGGCTATGCAAATAGTCGGCCACTGCCTTCATGCCGTTGGGGAACTTCACGGGGTCGGCCTGGATAAAACCGTCGGCATCGCGTTTCCCGTGCCAGCAGTCGTCGATATTGATATAGACATAGCCCGCATCGCGCAGGCCTGTCTCCACCATCGCGTCGGCAATCCCTCGGATGATATCCTCGTTGATGTTGCCTTGAAACTTGTTCCATGTACTCCATCCCATCTGCGGGGTGTCAGCCAAGTGTTCCCACTTCTGTGCCTTGCCAGGCATTGCCATCAGGGCGAACAACAAACTGACGCCCATGATTATTTGCATATTTTTCATACTTCTAGTTATTTTGGTTAGTTCTATTTTTTTTCATATTATTCAGAGAATGCAGCATTAGGCGTTAATTT
>JAFWTK010000188.1 GCA_017518935.1 Prevotella sp. | reverse complement strand
TTAATAAGGTGTAAACCTTACTTCTTGGCGGGAGCTGCAACGGCGGCCTCGTCGTCCTTGATCGTGCGACCCATGGTCAGGTAGGCCGTAGGAGCAGCGATAAAGAGTGAACTGAGGGTACCAAAGATGACACCGAGGATCATGGCGAACGAGAACGAGCGGATGCTGTCACCACCGAGGATGAAGATAGCCAGCAGCACGATCAGGGTCGTCACAGAGGTGTTGATGGTACGGGCCAGCGTCTGGTTCAGCGAGTCGTTGAACAACTGCTGACGATCGCGCTTGCCATAGAGACCAATGTTCTCGCGGATACGGTCGAACACCACCACCTTATCGTTGATAGAGTAACCGATCACCGTCAGGATAGCACCGATGAACACCTGGTCGATCTCCAATGACATGGGAACCCAGCCCCAGCAGAGAGAGTAGATGCCGATTACAATCAGCGCATCGAGAGCCAGTGCCACGATGGCACCTACTGAGAAGGCGAGGTTGCGGAAACGGAGCAGGATATAGAGGAAGATGGCAATCAGGGCGATAATCACAGAGATGATAGCACCGTATGTGATATCCTTAGCCACTGATGGACCGACCTTTGCACTACTGATGATGGAACCACCCTCACGCACATCGGGGTTCTTGAACTTCTCCACACTCTCCTGACTGACCAGTCCGGCCTTCTTCAAGGCGTTGAAGAGGATATCCTCAGCCTTGTCGTCAACCTCAGGATTGTTCGACTCGATATCCCAGTTGGTAGAGATACGTACGGTCTTACCATCGGTACCGAGGGCGATGACAGAGGTGTTGGCCTCCTGCTGGGCTTTATCACCAATAGTGTTGATGAAGGCACCGGCCATAGCCTGACGTACAGTTTCAACTGGTGTCTCTTTGTCGAGGGTCACCACGTAGTTACGACCACCAGTAAAGTCGATGCTCTGGCTCAGACCACGAACTGCAAACGAGATGATGCAGATGAGAGCCATAGCGCCCCAGATGATGAACGACTTGCGATACATTCCCATGAAGTGATACTTGGCATTCTGCATCAGGTTCTTCGAGTAGGCAGTCACAAAGGTCAGGTTGGTCCACTTGTCCTTGCTCAGCATGTAGTCATAGACCAGACGGGTCATGAACACAGCGGTGAAGAAGGATACGCAGATACCGATGATCCAAGTGGTGGCGAAACCCTTCACAGGACCTGTACCGAAGTAGAGCAGGATGATACCTGTAATCAATGAGGTGAGGTTAGAGTCGAAGATGGCACTGAAAGCGTTGCTATAACCCTTGTTGAGGGCTTCCTTCATGCTCAGACCCTTCTTCAGTTCTTCCTTGATACGCTCGTAGATCAGCACGTTAGCATCCACAGCCGTACCGAGGGTCAGCACGATACCGGCGATACCCGGCATGGTCAGGGCTGCCTGGAACGAGGTGAGGATACCCAGTGTGAAGAACAGGTTGAACAACAGGGCGATATCGGAGAGGATACCCGGGATGAAGCCATACAGCATGATCATGTAGATCATCAGCAGCACGAAGGCTACGATGAACGAGATGACACCCTGCTTGATAGACTGTGCACCGAGTGACGGACCAACCACCTCTTCCTGTACGATACGGGTTGGAGCCGGCATCTTACCAGAGTTCAGTGTGTTAGCCAAGTCTTTAGTGTCCTCAATGGTGAAGTTACCAGTGATCTGGGAGTTACCACCGTCGATTTGGGTCAGGATACGGGGAGCAGAGTAGACGGCATCGTCGAGCACGATGGCAACGGCCTTGCCGATGTTCTGCTTCGTAATCTGACTCCAACGACGAGCACCGTCGGAGTTCATCTGCATAGAAACGCAGGGATGACCCATCTGGTCGAAGTCGTCCTTACCGTTGGTGATGACGTCACCCTCTAACGGGGCACGGCCATTGGGCTCGGTAATCTTCAGGGCATAGAGTTCGAAGATATCGCCCTTGGTATTCTGGCCACCGAAATCCTCAGCCTTGGCACCCCAGCGGAGTTTCAACTCTGCAGGGAAGATACGGCTGGCGAGTTCAGAGTAGATGATCTTATTGACCTCAGCCGTATCACGGGCATTGGCATAGCCAACCACAGCAAGGGCGTTACCCTGTGTGGGCTGGAAGTAGTAGAACAGGGGATTCTGCTTTTTGGCCAAGTCGTTGGCCTTGGAGTCAGTAGCCTTGGTGTCCTTCTTAGCCAGTTTGGCAGCGAGGTCACCGGCAGCAGCCTTGGCAGTGTCGGCAACAGCCTCTGCAGTGGCAGCAACGGCAGTTGTATCAGCCGCTACCTCAGTGGTATCACTTACCTCACCACCCTGAGCGGCATAGCGCTGGTTCAACTGAGACAGCAGCGGGGTGATCTCATTGCTATTGTAGGTCTCCCAGAATTCGAGGTTGGCAGAACCTTGGAGGAGTTTACGTACACGCTCCGGCTCCTTGATACCAGGCATCTCGACCATGATACGGCCGCTCTGGCCTTCGAGTTTCTGGATGTTCGGCTGAACAACGCCGAACTTATCGATACGGTTACGGACTACATTGAACGAGTTGTCAACGGCATTCTGTACTTCGTCGCGGATGGCACGCTCCACCTCAGCGTCGGTAGAGGAGGTGCTCACCTTGCCCTTCATCTGCTGGGTAGCAAAGATGGCGGCGAGGGGACGGCCCTGACCTTCTTGTTTCCAATACTTCACGAACAGAGAGACGAAATCGTCCTGACTGGTCTCTTCTTCTTTCTTGGCCAGTTCCATTGCCTTCTTGTAGGCAGCATCGGTCTTGTGGTCGGCGAGCACGTCGACGACATCAGGCACAGACACCTCAAGAATAACGTTCATACCGCCTTTCAGGTCAAGACCCAGGCCAATCTCCATCTCACGGCACTGCTTCAACGAGTAAACACCCATATAGACTTTCTCGTTGTTGATTGAATCAAGGTACTCCGCACCTGCCTCTTCACCCATGGCAGCAGCCTTACTTTCGTAGTGGCGTGTCACGAATGAGAAGGAAAGGTAGAAGCAGCACACAAGAAACAGAAGCACTGCGATAATTTTTACAATTCCTTTGTTTTGCATTTTGTTTTTTGATGTTATTTATTTATTATTAATTCTGTTCGCGCATATTTTAGCGTGCAAATATAGACATTTTTCTGCACGTGGGAAAATTTCTTGGCGAAAAACATACTTTTTTTAATGTTTTTCCTGCATTTTGAGCCAACAGAGGATGGGATAATGGTCACTTGCGTCCATTTCGTCGTCGATTTGACAATTATAGGGCTGGAAGTGTTCTGAGCATAAAATGTGGTCGATCCGCACAAAAAAGCCATTCTGATTATATGACAAACCGATACCTTTTCCTGTCTCGACGAAACAGTCGGTGAGCCCCTGGGCAATGATCCGTCGGGCGTAGGAGATGGGGTTGTCATTGAAATCACCGCACACAATCATGGGGTATTGGCGGTGGGCTTCGATGTACGCGTGTACGGCATCCACCTCCGGAGCGCGCTTGGCGGCAGAGGTGCCGAGTTTGTCGAGGAGCAGCATCGACTCTTCCTTTGCGGTGTCGCGCTCCATCTTGCCACGCAGCATCCGTTTGTAGTTGGCACGGTCTTCCTTGGAGAGATGGGTGCTTTCGAGGTGGTTGTTGATGACGAGCAACGTGTCGCCATTGTCCAGTTTCAGATAGTAGGCCACAGAACCATTGGCAGCCGACCGATACCAGATGCGCTCTTTCCGGATGATGGGGAAACGGGTGTGGATGCCTACACCATTTATGCCCTCTCTGTTGTCACGGAAGATGGTGGTGTCATTGTATGGGTATATCTTCGCATAGCGCTGCATCACGAATCGGCGCCATGTGTCTGCATCCTCTTGTAAACAGACAATGTCTGCATGCTGTCGCTCTATGTAGTTGTAGATGGTGTCGAAGCCCTGCTTGTATTTGTGGTTGCCGCCATATTGGCAGACATTATAGGACAGAACCTTGATGGTCCCTTCGGGCAGGTCCTGTCGCATATTGACAGGCATATAGATGCTGATGGGGATATAGGCCAGCGCATAGCCGACGATAGGAATCCAGGTCTTGCGCCACTTGAAGGTGAGCCAAAAGAAGAGGAAGAGCAGGTTGACAACGAGGAAAATGGGGAAGGCCATCCCGAAGCAGGAGAGCAGGGGGTAGTCGGTAGGGTTGAGCCTGTCGGAGAAACCAGAGCACAGCATCAAGATGACGGTGACGATATTTGCCCCTGCCACCAGATTGACGGTGAATGTCTTCAACTGCTTGATCATTGCTTGCTGGCATCGAAGAGTTTTTGCTTCTCTTCCTTCGACAGACTGTCGTAACCACTCTTGCGGATCTTGTCGAGGATGGCATCTATCTCTTCCTGATTCTGTCGTTTGCGGGCATTATACTCCATATCGGCTTCCTTAGAGCCGCCTTGTTCTACATGCATGTGGGGATTTTGGTGGTGCTGTTGACTACCCTGCTGGCGTTGGTCGAAACTGCGTTTCAGACCCTCGAAGAACTCACGTCCCCGACTGCGGTCAAAACTGTCGGGATGCTTGTTCCAGTAGCGGATCAGCAGGAAGCCGAAAAGCATACCGCCGAGGTGGGCAGTATGGGCCACACCGTCGCCAGAACTACCGATGGCAGAGAAGAACTCGATGGCCACATAACCCAGCACGAACCATTTTGCCTTGATGGGGAAGGGGAACGGGATTATGAAGAGCCGTTCGTTGGGAAAACTCATACCGAAGGCAAGGATGACGGCATAGACAGCACCCGAGGCACCGATGGTGGTCCAGGTGTTGAGTTGTTGTCCAAATTGATGGCCCACGGCTATCAACTCGCCAATTCCGATGCCAGGTGCTTGCTCGGAGATAGTCATATAGAAGTTACCAAATTGTGCCAATTCCTGACATAATCCGGCTCCGATACCGCAAATAATGTAATAAAAAAGGAATTTCTTCGGGCCCCATACATTTTCAATCACACAACCGAACATCCAAAGACCAAACATATTACTCAGGATGTGCATGAAATTGGCATGGAGGAAGAGATAGGTGACGAGTTGATAAAAATGGAAGTCGTTGGCCAGAAAGAAATGGAGGCCTCCGATGTTGGCTAAGTCAATCCCTTGCATCTGCAAAACATACGTCGCCAGAAAAGCGATGCCGTTGATGATAAGCAGATTCTTTGTGATAGTTGGTATGCGGAACATTTCTCTGTTTGCTCTTTAGAATTATACGATTTGCGATTGTTGCCTTTGGAAGGCTTGAACCTTAATTCGGACGCAAAATTACTAAAAATATATCTTTTTGGGACAAAAAATGAGGGTGAAACAACTTTTTTTCAGCAAAAAAGGCATTTTTTCCGCTTTTTTGTTGTTTTTTTCAATACTTTCCCTTATATTTGCGAAGAAATTCGATATCATTTCATTTTTTAAACATAAATTTTTTATTTAAAACTACATTATTATGAACAAAACAGAATTGGTAGAGAAGATCGCAGCAGGTGCTGGTCTCTCAAAGGTAGACTCTAAGAAGGCTCTTGACGCAACTCTCGCAGCAATCAAAGGTGCCCTGAAGAAGGGTGACAAGGTGGCTCTCGTTGGCTTCGGCACATTCAGTGTCGCTAAGCGTCCTGCTCGTGAGGGTATCAACCCCGCAACAAAGGCAAAGATCAAGATCGCTGCTAAGAAAGTTGCTAAGTTCAAGGCTGGTGCTGAACTCGCCGCTGCTCTCTAATCGTTAGATTGTAATAAAAAATTTAAGGGGCTCCGTTATGGAGCCCCTTTTTATTGCGTTGTGGTTGGACGACTCGGATTCGAACCGGGAATGACAGAACCAAAACCTGTAGTGTTACCATTACACCATCGTCCAATTTCCAATTGCGGGTGCAAAATTAGTAAAAATCTGGCATACTGCCAAATTTTTACCAATTATTCTTATCTGACTACGAGCAAGTAGTAGTTCTTTTTGCCTTTTTGGGCCAAAAGATACTTGCCGTCAATCAGGTCTTCTGCCGTGACGGGGCGATTCTGGTCAGTGAGTTTCTCCTTGTTCAGCGAGACACCGCCACCCTGTACCATCTTGCGCATCTCACCCTTGGAGGGGAAAACGGGCGCAATAGTTGTCAGCAGTTCAATAGCAGGTTGGCCCAACTGGTCTTTGCCGATCTCAAACTGGGGCACACCGTCGAAGACATCGAGGAAGGTCTGCTCGTCGATTTTCTCCAACCCTTCCTTCGTCGATTTACCAAAAAGGAGATTGGAGGCCTCGATGGCGGCAGCAAGGGCTTCCTGTGAGTGAACCATCACCGTCACTTCCTCTGCCAAACGCTTCTGGAGTACACGACGACCTGGATCCTGCTTGTGTTCCTCAGTGAGGGCATCAATGGTTTCCTTGTCTAGTGACGTGAAGATCTTGATATAGCGCTCTGCATCCTCGTCGCTGACATTCAGCCAGAACTGGTAGAACTTATACGGTGTGGTGCGCTTCGGATCGAGCCAGATGTTTCCGGACTCTGTCTTGCCGAACTTCTTACCGTCGCTCTTGGTGATTAGCGGACAGGTCAGGGCGAAGGTCTCCACCTCGTTGCCGAGGGTATGGCGAATCAGTTCTGTACCTGTGGTCATATTGCCCCACTGGTCATTACCACCCAACTGCAGTTTCACGCCATAGTGCTGATAGAGATACAGGAAGTCGTAGCCCTGCAATAACTGATAGGTAAACTCCGTGAATGAAAGACCATCTCGAGCGGTACCGTTCAGACGCTGCTGAACCGACTCCTTCGCCATCATATAGTTGACGGTGATGTGCTTTCCCACCTCACGGGCAAAGTCGAGGAAGGTAAAGTCCTTCATCCAGTCGTAGTTGTTCACCATGATGGCAGCATTAGGCTCTTTCGACTCAAAATCGAGGAACTTGGCCACCTGTTTCTTAATACATTCCTGATTGTGGCGCAGGGTCTCGTCGTTGAGCAGATTGCGCTCCTGACTTTTGCCGGAGGGGTCGCCAATCATACCTGTGGCTCCGCCTACGAGGATGATGGGCCTGTGGCCGCAACGCTGCAAATGACGGAGCATCATGATACCGCACAGATGTCCGATATGCAGGGAGTCTGCTGTGGGGTCTGTACCCAAATAGGCTGTTACCATCTCCTTCTGGAGTAGTTCCTCGGTGCCTGGCATAATCTGTGCCAGCATGCCGCGCCATTTCAGTTCTTCAACAAAATTCTTCATATATTCTTTCTTTTTGTAATTTCTTGGATGTCCTGGGTTTTCCTTGGTCCTCCTAGGATTGCCTGGGCTTTCCTATGGGACGGGGTCGTAGCCGCTTCCCCCCCAGGGGTTACATCTTAATATCCGCCAGACTGCCAAATAGAGTCCCTTGATGGGGCCGTGTTTCTTGAGTGCCTGTTTTGCGTATTCACTGCACGTCGGTGTAAAGCGGCACGACGGTGGTGTGAAACGGGAGATGCAGGTCTGGTAGAAGATGATGGGCAGACAGAGCAGGCATACGATGACCTTTGAAATGTAGTGGCCTATTACCTTGATGATATTCATATGCTTTCCGCCACTTTTCCCAGAAGTCTCTTCACGCATCTTTCCACTTGTTGGCTCTCGAAGAGTTCGTCGGCCAGCCAGATAAAGGCAATGGCTATCGACTTGTCGTCTGCTATTCTTCCTGTCAATATCGTCTTGTGATGGCGGTAGGCCTCACGTATCTGGCGCTTTACCCTGTTGCGCTTGACGGCTCGTTTGAAGTGCCGCTTGGATACGCTGACCAGTATCTGTACAGGTTCTTCGCTTTCTTCTCGCGCTTTTTCCATAAACACAATCCGTAGCGGGAAGGCAGATGTGCTGCGACTACTGCCTTTGCTGAAGAGCAGTTCTATCAGTTTCCGGCTGACGATGCGCTCTCTCTTGCTGAGTGTAGGAGACGCCGCGAGACCCGTCATTATATATAAATAAGGTGTATTAACCTTGCTTTTCCAACAGATAGTGCTGCAGGGCACTGGTCATAGAAGGATACTTCTCAGTGGGTGCCTCAATGTCCAGACGCAGACCGGCCTCCTTGGCAGCCTTGGCTGTAGTGGGACCAAAGGTGGCGATGGCAATCTTGTCCTGCTTGAAATCGGGGAAGTTCTTTGTCAGCGACTCAATACCTGACGGACTGAAAAAAATCAGCATATCATAGTCGAAGTTCTCGACCTCCTCAGGCGTGAAGTCGTTGCTGACTGTCTTGTACATCACACACTCCATGTGATTCAGTTTCTTGGAGTCGAGCAGATTGGCCAGACTGTCATTATGCACATCACTCATGGGGACAAGATATTTCTCCGTCTTGTGCTTGACCATCGTGGGAATCAGGTCGTCAATCTTACCTGTCTCTCCGAAGAAAACCTTGCGTTTGCGATACTGCACATATTTCTGGATATAAAGAGCAATGGTCTCTGTCACGCAGAAATACTTCATGTCTTCGGGAATGGCAACACGAAGTTCCTTGGCCATCGTGAAGAAATGGTCGATGGCGTGGCGCGAGGTAAACACAATGGCTGTGTAGTCGAGGATGTTCACTTTCTGCGCACGGAAATCCTTGGCAGAGATACCTTCAACCTTGATGAACGGGCGGAACACCAGTTCGACATCAAACTTGCTCGCAATATCGAAGTACGGTGACTTCTCACTTGTTGGCTTAGGTTGTGAAACCAGAATCTTCTTGATCATTTATGTCCTAAAAATTTATTTTCAATGCGTTCGCAATCACCGCAAGTCCACCCCATAGAGCAAACAAGGGAATGATTTCAAGGGCGCAAAGGTACAAAATAATATGGAAATAAAGACCATTTTGCCTGAAAAAGATGACAAAACTTTTATAAAAGGTCAATATTTTAACTAAAATGGCCACAAATATCGTGTAATACGCAACAGTTTGAGCAGGAATATCAAAAAAAGTCAGTAGGATCACGATGGGGAATAAAAGGATGCCCTCGAAAGAATGAAGTGCCAAAAGTGTACGGAAAAATTGTCCATTTCTTTTGGGGTCGAAGAACACCAGGTTCACATAAGCGTAGATGAGGTACTTCAGGAAAAAATAGCCTATAAAGACACCTGTCAGAATGGCTACAAGCAGGTATTCATCGGATAAGATGAAAGTGCTGGCAGTATATGTGCGTGTGTAGAAGAAATAGAGCAGTGCCAGCAACAGACTGGTCTGCAATAGGAAGAAGAATTGCGCCTTGACCTCTGTAGAAGTCTCTGTGATGGTGTATTCTGTTTTGGGGATATAGAAGAAGTTCTTGGCCTGGCGTAACAGGAAACTTTTGCTGAAGGAAAAGGCAACAAGGGTCATGACAAAGCACACCAGCAGCATACTGGTGATGATGTTGTCATTCTTGGTGGTATAGGGAATAGGGTCGCCCGCTACACCAAAACGTCCACCGTCTAACTCGGGATGGAAGTATGTGTTGTCAGAGAAGAAATGCTCTCTGTAATATTGGGGGAGGTTGACTTCCTTCATGCTCTTGCCGATGTCGTGTCCTGGCAGATGGAGCGTGTCGGGTCTTGAACTGTAGTGTATCTCACCGGGTTGGAACCAGGCCTGTATGGCAGAATCCTGCTGGGCAGGAGTAGCATCCTTAGGCAATAACCGCAGCACCTGATAAGGTGTCTGCGGCTTCGCGGGTTTATGCTCTATCGTGTCGCTCGTGGCTGATGATACGATAGGCTCTGTTTGGATGCTGTCTCGTCTGAACATAGAGTCTTATAGTCCAAACTCCTTGCGGATATCGTCCACACGGTCGAGTTTCTCCCAGGTGAAGAGTTCCACGTCGATGGTCTTTGTCTCATGGTAGTGACTGGTGAACGTCTTCTTGATAACTTCCGGCTTGCGTCCCATGTGTCCGTAGGCCGCCGTCTCACTGTACATGGGCTGACGCAGTCTCAGGGTGCGCTCAATGGCTTTCGGACGCAGGTCGAAGAGTTTCTCGATATGCTTGGCAATCTCACCATCGCTCATCTGTACCTTACTGCGACCATAGGTGTTCACGTAGATATTCATGGGACGGGCCACGCCGATGGCATAACTGATCTGGACGAGGATCTCGTCGCTGACCCCTGCTGCCACCATGTTTTTTGCGATGTGGCGGGCTGCATAGGCGGCACTGCGGTCAACCTTCGAGGAATCCTTACCGGAGAAGGCACCACCACCGTGGGCACCCTTGCCACCATAGGTATCGACAATGATCTTGCGGCCTGTCAGACCCGTATCACCATGAGGACCGCCGATGACGAACTTACCCGTTGGGTTCACGTAGTACTTGATGTCCGTTCCGAAGAGGTCTAGCACCTTTTGCGAATGAATCTGCTGCTTGACCCTTGGAATCAGGATATTGATGACATCATCCTTGATTTTGGCGAGCATTTTCTCATCTTCATCAAACTCGTCGTGCTGGGTAGAGACAACAATGGTGTCGATACGCTCGGGGATGCCCTCATCTGAGTATTGTATGGTCACCTGACTCTTGGCATCCGGGCGCAGGTAGGTCATCACCTGACCCTCCTTACGGATGTCGGCCAGGGTACGCATAATCAAGTGTGCTAGGTCGAGACTGACAGGCATATAGGTTTCCGTCTCGTTGGTGGCATAGCCGAACATCATACCTTGGTCGCCAGCCCCCTGCTCGTCTTCGTTGCCATTGTCGACACCACGGTTGATGTCGGCACTCTGCTCGTGGATGGCACTCAGGATACCACACGAGTTCCCATCGAACTGGTACTCTGCCTTCGTATAGCCGATGCGCTTGATGGTTTTGCGGGCGATGGTCTGCAAGTCGATATATACTTCACTGCGCACTTCACCCATGATGACAACTTGTCCTGTGGTGACAAACGACTCGATGGCGCAGCGTGCCGTTGGGTCGTATGCCAGGAACTGGTCTAATATGGCGTCAGAGATCTGATCCGCCACCTTGTCGGGATGGCCCTCAGACACTGACTCTGATGAAAAAAGATAACTCATTTACAATTTGAAAATATACAATTTGACAATTTACTCTTCTGGCATCATGATGACCTCAGCACGGTTGCCGGCCTTCAGCACCTCCTTCACGAAGGCAGCAATGCTCTCAGGGGTCTGGGCATTTACCAACTGCTCGTAGTCCTTATGGAAGTCCACACCCTTATAGCGCCACATGTCGATGGTTGAAATCCAGTAGTTGTTCTGCTTTAACTGGTCGGCATGGTTCTTGAGCATATACTCTTTCACCTTGGCCAGTTTGTCGGGGTCACACCCCTTCGACAGCGCCAGCACCTCGTCACGCATAATCTGCAGGGCGATGTCGGCCTTCTCGGGCTTCATGGGGCAATAGACGTAGATGGTGGCATTATTCTCGAAATCATCAGTGCTGATGCCGGCACTGGCACCTACAGTGTAGGCTGCGCTGGCATCCTCACGAATCTTCTTCAGATACTCCATCGACAGAATCTGTCCGGCTATCGAGGCCTTGATGCTGTTCTCCGACGTGAATGGCAGTTGCTTGGAATACCACAACATGACGGCAATCGACTTGGGAGTTTCGGCCTTGTGCTTGAAACTGTTGATGACCTCACCCTTGAAGTCAGCATCAATTTTCTTGCCCTTCTCTACCTCCTTCTGAGAGGGCAGCGAACCCAGATACTGCTCGATGAGCGGACGAATGGTCTGCTCGTCATAGTTACCTACAATATCGAACGTGTAAGCAGCAGCATTGGCTGTACGTTCCTTGGCAATCTCGAGGATGCGGTCGTAGTTGACCTTCTTCAGGTCATCCAAGTCTAACGGCTTGACACGGGGATGATGATTGCCAAGAGTCAGCGATAGTGAGTCACTAAAGACGTTCTCGGGCTGCAGCAGACGATTCTTCAGCGAAACCTCCACAGTCTGCATCAGGTTGTCGTACGACTTCTGGTCCTTGTTGATATTGGTGAAATACAGGTACACTAATTGCAACATCGTCTCCACATCCTTAGGTGTTGAACTACCGTTGACATACTCGCGATAGGCGTCCATCGACAGCGAGGCACTAGCAATTTTTCCTGCCAAAGCCTTCTCCAACTCCGTATGAGAGAAGTTACCCAAACCGCTGGCTTCAATCACGTCGCCAAATAGTCTCACGTTGGGCAGGTCATCATCGCTGTACAAGGCATTACCGCCGTAGCCGTAACCTCTCAGCAGCACCTGATCTTTCTTCAGGTCAGTCTGCTTCAATACGACAGTGGCACCGTTCGACAGTGTCAGTTCGGTATAGCCGAACAGGTCGTTCTTGGTCTCTTTTGTGATGGAGCCCTTCTGGGGCAGGGTGGTCATCAACGGCTCATCCTTCACATTGTCCACGTAGGCCTCAATCTGGGCGGCACGTGCAGCGGCAATGGCTTTCTTCAGTCCGTCCTCTGTGGGATAGACGGCACCTTCCTTCTCGTTGTTGAAACTCAGCACCACGAGGTTCTTGTCGTTGTTGCTGACGAGTTCCTTTATCAGGGTGTTAATACTCTCGATAGGTATCGCAGGCACCAACTGTTTCATCGTCGTATAGGTGTAGTCGATGCTGGGCATTGGATTGTTATTCAGGAAATTGCCTACGCACTGGTTCACGAACTGGCTGTTGTAGCGCTTGTCCTTGTTGGAGAACGTCTTCTCGAGGTTGCTGATGTAGTTGGCCTTATAACGGCTGTATTCCGTCGCGGTGAAACCGAACTCGGCGGCACGACGGGCCTCCGTCAATGCCGTCTGTATGGCAGCCTCTGTCTGACCTTCCTTTGGTAGCACATCCACCTCAAAGGCATCAACCGTCTTCGACAGGAGATAGTTGCCATCGCCGACAGATGCCTGCAGGAAAGGACTCTCCGGCTTCTCGGCATATTCCCTCAGACGGTCGTTGAGCATACTGAGGGCAGCACCTTTCATATAATTTGTGATGGTGAATGCCAGTGTGCCTTTTAGTGAGTCGGGGAAAGCCTCGTGCTTCATCATCAGATAAACCACGTTGATCTGCTGTTCCTTATCCTTGTCAATCACGTAGATGGGTTCAGCGTTATCGGGTACGGGTTCTGTGGTCACCAGTGCACGGTTTTCTGGCAGTACGATGGGTGAGAAGAGATCCTTGATCTTCTGTTCCACCTTATCGACATCGACATCGCCTACCACGATGATACCCTGGTTGTCGGGACGGTACCATTTCTCATAATATGCCTGTAAGAATGGACGCTCAAAGTTGTCGATAATCTCCATCAGTCCGATGGGCATGCGATGACCGTATTTCGAACCCGGATAGAGTTTGGGCAGGTCGCGCTCCAGCATGCGCTGCTGTGCACTGGTGCGGAGGCGCCACTCCTCATGGATCACGCCACGCTCTTTCTCTATCTCCTCCTGTTCCAACAGCAGGCCGTCAGCCCAGTCGTAGAGAATCAGCAGACAGGAGTCGATGATGCTCTCGCGTGTCGTGGGTACATTACTTATGTTATAGACCGTCTGATCTATCGAGGTATAGGCGTTCAGGTCGGTACCGAACTTCACACCGACACTCTCGCACCAGCGCAACAGTTCGTTGCCCTTGAAGTGCTTCGAGCCGTTGAAAGCCATGTGCTCCAGGAAGTGTGCCAGTCCGCGCTGGTCGTCGTTCTCCTGAATGGACCCCACCCGTTGGGCAATATAGAACTCGGCGCGGTTCTCGGGCCAGTTGTTGTGACGGATGTAATACGTCAGTCTATTGTCCAGTTTGCCGATACGGAAATCGGGATCAACGGGAACCGATGGCAACTGCGACATGTCTTGTGCCATCATTGTCACTGTGCTAACCATCATCAGCATCAGGGCAGCAAAGATTTTTTTCATCTTCATAAAGTTGGTTGTTACTAATTTGGGTGCAAAATTACTGCTTTTTTCCCAATTAGATGCAGTAATCCCGAAAAAACTACACCTTTTCATTATTTTTGGTGATAAGGGTGTTATGTCCTTTTCATGTTTCTCGGGTGATGCTCCAATATCTCTCGACGGAGGGTAGAGGTGTCGATGTGTGTGTAG
>JAFWTK010000187.1 GCA_017518935.1 Prevotella sp. | reverse complement strand
TGCTTTTCTTTAGAAATATTTCGTATCTTTGCACCAAAATGGTATTATTTAGTGATAAAATTAACTAAAAATAAACTACTAAGATGAAAAGATTTCTTTTATTGATTGCAATCAGTCTTGCCTTCACCACAGGTGTGACGGCACAGGGACTGAAAGTTGTGGACTTCAAGTTGCTGGAGACCGATCTGACAGCCAACACGCATGGCACATCCAAAGAAGACCAGAATGGTGAGACGGCAGCCTTGATCAAGATTGTGACTCCTGAGCGAGGCTTCACCTTCGATGGTGGCTCATTGGGTATTGTTGCCACCGAAGAGCATCCGGGCGAGATCTGGCTCTATGTGCCACGCCGTGCCCAGAAACTCATCATCCGTCACCAGATCTTCGGTGTATTGCGCGACTTCTTTTACCCCATCCCCATTGAGGGTGCCCGTACCTACGAGATGCTCATTGACATCGGTACAGGACGCTACGCCACTATCACCACCCAGGTGGCCAAGGCCAATGTCTACATCGACGGAGAGAACTGTGGTGAGGCACCTCTCTACAACAAGTACTTGAACTACGGTAAGCATACCATCCGTGCCATCAAGGACCGTTTTGAGGGTCAGGAGGAGATTGTGCTGACCACTGCCGATCAAGAGACCAAGACCTTTTTCGTGAATGTGAACATGCGCGATATGTCCGACCATTTCGGAAATGTGAACGTCACCGTCGACAATCAGGCAGACATCTGGTTTGAAGGCCGTAACGTGGGAACCGGTTCCTGGCAGACCCAGTTGCGTGAGGGCACATACGTGGTGGAAACCCGTAAGACAGCCTGCGACCCCGAGAAGACCTCCTTCACCGTGGTGGCCCAACAGGAGAACAACATCAAGGCCGCTCCCCCATCGCCCCACACCGGTCTGCTGCACCTCTACACCCGTCCACGTGACGTGAATGCCGTCAGCAACGGTTCTACACCCATTGACCTGACCGAGGCACACACCCTGCCAGTGGGTACCTACCAGTTGGCACTCACGCGCAAGGGCTATGTCCCCAAGAATGTGGAGTACACCGTCTATCACAATGAGGCCACCCGTGACACCATCACACTTGACCATGTGAAGTACATCAAGCCCAACGCCTTCTATTTCGGTGCTGGTTACAGCATCCGTCAGATGGGTGGTATCACAGCCCTCGCAGGCTTCGTCTGTAAGAAATTCGACTTTGAGGCCAGTTATACCTTCGGTTTAGGCAAATCCGATGAGGTGCCCTGGTACTCTACCGATGGTAAGGACACTTATCTGAGCACGATGACCTACAAGCGCTCAACTCTTGCTTTCAAACTGGGTTATCAGATGGAGTTGACCAACCGTCTGGGCATCACCCCACAGTTGGGTTATGAGATAGAACGTCTCTCTGGCACCGTGGAAGAAGGAACCAACAACTATGGCGACGGTGCGATAGCCAACTGCCTCAGTCTTGGTGCCAAGTTGCTGTATGCCCCCATGCAGCACATCTATCTGTTTGCCACCCCGGCCTTCTCGATAGGCGTCAGCAAGGATGATAACTTCGAGCATATCGCAGACAACAGCGACATTAATGCCGGAGGCTTCATGATAACCCTCGGTGCCATCTTCAATTTCTAATCCACACCTTAATTATATTTAAAGACGAAAAGATATGAAAACAAGAAATATCATAGCCATACTGGCCGCACTGCCTCTCGTGGCAGGATTCACAGGCTGTAAGTCAGACGAAGAGACTGGAGCCAAGCCCGCCAAGGAAATACTGATTGTGGAAGGCGGTAACGAGATCGTCCTCCGTTCAGGCGACTCCATCATGAGTGTACCCATCAAGGCCGACTGCGCCTGGACTGTCGAGAGTCTTGAGAGTGCCGACGGCGGTTTCGACGGTATGCTGTCCGTACAGCCCAAGCGAGGCAACGGCAACGGTGCACTGGTGATTACCACCAATCAGAACCGTGGTGTACAGCCCCGTCTGGCCACCATCACCCTGACCTCAGACGGAGGACTGAAACAGATCATCAGTCTGCGCCAGACCAGTGGCGACCCCACGATGAGAGTCAGTGAGCGCTCAATAGACTTCGTTGCCTCGCCCGACGCAGCCAAGCAACTGGTCATTGAGAGTAACAAAGGCTGGACCATCGACATGCCCTCAGGCATCAGTTGGGTACACCTGAACAAGGTCGCAGGCAATGCAGGTACGGAGACCGTTAATGTCACCGTCGATAATCTGAACAACGATATGGCCCGTTCCACCAAACTGAACGTGCTCTACGGTACCAGCAGTGCCCAGGTGATCGTTCGTCAGGACGGAATGAACAGTGACAAAATCAACTTAGATGTGAATACCAATCAGATCAATATTGACGGTGAGGGCGGTGAGCAGGTGCTGAGAGTATCTTGCAACTCCATCTGGCGAGCCTTCGTTCCTTCTTCCGCCCAGTCGTGGCTGCACATCGAACCCGCCGCAGGAGCAGGTAACGGTGAGATCCATGTACGCTGTGAGCCCAACTATGATAACAGTCGTGACCGTCTGACACTCATCGTCCTCATTGCCGGAACGCAGAATCCCAAGCAGTGCGACGTCTTAGTACAGCAGTTGGCCGGACACAAAGAGGACAACCATCGTGAGCCATGGGAGGACGACAACCACGACCCAGACCTTTCACGTAGTAGGCATTGATTATCAGGAACTAACTGACAAACGATTATGAACAACAAACTACTATCCATTATAGCAGTCTTCATCGGTATACTTCTGCCGATGAAGATGCAGGCACAAATGGGAGATAACATCTCAGTCCCAGAGTTCACCTTTGAGGGCGACAACCTGGTGATGACCTGCGAAACACAGGGAGCCGACATTTACTATGTCATGTCGGAGTTTGCGAATGAAGAGGAAGCCGAAAGCCTCAGGGAAGAATTAGACGTCAGTGAGCAAAACAGCATGCGTACGCTCTATACGCAGCCCATCCCCGTTACCAGCAATGTGGTCATCAAGGCCGTTGCCAAAATGCCAGGACAAGTGGGAGATTCCGACGTCAGGACATTGGTCTACAGTTATACGGCGTGGCACCAACTGATGGAGGCTGTTGAATACGGCTCCGAAGTACTGGCCCGTGCCCAGAACAACCCTGATGTAAGCGATGATCTCAAGGATCATTTGCGTTGGTTGATCGAAGAAGGTGAGATGATCTATGGATATCGGGGCCAGATGGAAGACAGTTACGAGGCTGAGCACTTCACCAACGAGATCATGGAAATCGCCCATGAGATCGAGGAACTCCTCGGCCCTGTACAAACAGGCCCAGAGCCCTACGCCGTCCTCAGCCAGAACAACACCGTGCTGACATTCTACTACGACGAGAATAAAGGACAGCGTAACGGTATGGGCGTAGGCCCGTTCGTCCAACCTATAGTAGTCGATGGTGATGATTATTATTCCACCATCTGGAATACAGATTCGCGTAACATCCGACGTGTTGTCTTTGACGCTTCTTTCGACAATTGTACAACCATCACAAGTACGGATCAATGGTTCTCCTATTTTAGCAATTTAACCGAGATTGTTGATTTGAAGTACCTCCATACTCAGAACGTTACTTCGATGAATGATATGTTTGTAGGTTGTTCTAAATTGAACCAACTGGATTTAAGCCATTTCAATACTGCAAACGTGACAAGAATGGCAAGCATGTTCGCGAAATGCTCTGGTCTGACGAAACTTGACTTGACCGTATTTAATACAGCGAACGTAACAAACATGGCAAGCATGTTCTCGGAATGTCAGAACCTGACTACCATTTATGCTGGTGAGGGATGGAGTACGGCAAAAGTGACTGAAGGGAATAGCACGTTTTATAATTGTTCCAGTCTCATCGGTGGCGCAGGCACACGCTATGATGCCAACCATACAGACTACCCCTACGCCCATATTGACGGAGGAAGAGACAACCCCGGTTACCTCACAGACATCAATGTACCTTATATACCAGAAGTCATGCTGACAGGTAAGGTTGCCAATTACTGGTACGACGTGACCGGTACTGATCCCAACGGCGACGAGGCCATCATCTTTACACTACCGAGGACGCCTGAAGGTGGTAACATCTGGGAAGTCAATGTGCTCAATACATTTGTCAGAAACCAACTGGCCTTCACAACCCCCGATGGCCAAGCAGTCAATAACACCATTGGTGAGATCAGGTTTGAGTCGAACGAACACATGGTGGCTCTGAATGATGGTAAGATGCTGATGTACGAGAGTGAGAACGAACAAGGAGAAATCGGTATGGTTGAGCCCGATTTGGGCATGATCCGCATCATCAACTCCGATATCACCCAGCACCTTCTCAACGACCCGAACTCGAAATACATGGCGCTACCAGTCACGGCTACAGCCTATCGGTACGGCTATGAAGTACCCGTTATCAACGGTAGTTTCACGGTCCTCATTCAGTTGGAGAAGCCACAAGACCCAGAGCCTTATGCCGTGCTGAGCAGGAGCAATAACAACACCGTGCTGACGTTCTACTACGACACGAACAAGGCGACTTTCCAAGAGAGCATGAGCATTGACCCCAACAACTGGTCTGGCAATGCATCAGCCATCACGACTGTTGTCTTTGATGCTTCCTTCGCCAACTACACGGCGCTGACGAGCACAGCCCGTTGGTTCAGCAAATTCGCTAAACTGACTTCTATTCAGGGACTCAATAACCTGAGGACGGACAACGTCACGGATATGGGTTGGATGTTCTCCGGCTGTACCAGTCTGACGAGCCTTGACGTGAGCGGATTCAACACAGCCAAGGTCACAGACATGGGTGGCCTGTTTGAACACTGTTCAAGTTTGAAGACCATTGACGTCAGCAAGTTTATAACCGACAATGTGACGAACATGGATGAGATGTTCGAAGGTTGCTCTGCCTTGACAACGCTTGACTTAAATGAGTTCCGGACAGGCAATGTCACAAGCATGGAGAGCATGTTCGGCAGTTGTTCCAGCCTGACGAGTCTTAACCTGAGCAGATTTAACACCGCCAAGGTCACCGACATGAGCGGCCTGTTCCGTGATTGTACAAAACTGCAAACAGTCAACGTGAGCGGGTTCAACACGAGTAATGTCAAAGATATGGAGTACATGTTCAGCAGATGCTCCAGCCTGACATCCCTCGATCTGAGTTCATTCGCTACCGGCAGTTTGCAAGACATAGACGGTATGTTCGAAGAATGCTCCGCTCTGACCACGATCTATGTCACCAGCAACTGGGACGCCTCAAAAGTTACTAACAGTCGCGAGATGTTCTTTGGCTGTACTAGTCTGGTTGGTGGTGCAGGCACTGCCTATTCCCCACAACATATGGACGTGTCCTATGCCCACATCGACGGCGGCACAGCCAATCCGGGCTATTTCACTGACAAGAATGCGCCCACCTCACGTGAACTGTTCGTGCTCTCAAATGAGAACGGTATGATCATTGGAAGCATCGTTGCCCCCAATGGAGAGACGCAGAGATTCGAGATTGTCGGAGGAAAAGAGGCTATCTTCAATGTGCCAAACGGCTCTAACGTCAACATGACATTCCGTCCCAACGCAGGCTATCGTTTGGCTGACGTGATACTCAACGGCCGTAGTGTCAGAAGCCAGATGCCGACAGATTCTACCTATGTCATTCAGAACGTATTGGAGAACATGGAACTCATGGTTACGTTTGACGCTCTGCCTATGGAGCCCTACGCCGTACTGAGCAACAACAACACCGTCCTCACGTTCTATTATGATAGCAACAAAGAGCGCATGAACGGCATGAGCGTCGGATCGTCTACTAATTTCATCGGTTGGAATGAACAAAAAGAGGCTATTACAACTGTCGTGTTTGATGCATCTTTTGCCAATTGCGCCACATTGACAAGTACTGCTTATTGGTTCTCTAACTGTAAGAATCTGACATCTATCACAGGTCTCAGCAACTTAAAGACTGACCATGTGACCAATATGGCCGAGATGTTCGCGAAATGCTCCAGCCTGACAAATCTTGACTTAAGCAGTTTCAATACAGAAAACGTAACAACGATGGAAATGATGTTCAATGGCTGTGAAAGTCTGACGAGTCTGAACGTAAGCAGTTTCAATACATCAAAAGTGACTAATATGTTCCAGATGTTCGGTTCTTGTAGAAATCTGACAAGTCTTGACCTGAGCAGTTTCAATACAGAGAACGTGACGACAATGTACCATATGTTCTCTGGTTGTTCTGACCTGGAAAGTCTGGATGTAAGCAATTTCAACACAGAGAATTTGACAATCATGAGTGGTATGTTCCAAGCCTGCAGTAGCCTTACAAGCATTGATGTGAGCGAACTCAATACAGAAAACGTGACGGATATGAGTCAATTGTTCTATTATTGCACGAACTTGGTGAATATCAATCTCAACAATCTCAACACATCGAAAGTAGAGAGTTTCTCACTTATCTTTGCAAACTGTCCAAACCTCGCCAGTATCATAGCCGGCAGTGCCAACATCCCTGCTGCTCAGTATGCAGAGACTGGCAACCCCAACCTCCTCGTCTATGTGAACGAGCCTTCATTGGCTCCTGAGGGCATTCAGAACGTGGTAATCAATGGCGTGGCTCAGGAGATTATCCTCACAGATGTTACTGAAGGCAATAACAACTGGAACTGTCCAGAGGAATTCAGGGCCGAGAAGATTACCTACACCCGTAACTTCAAGCAGCAGACTGAGGTCGGCATCAGCCGAGGATGGGAAAGCATCGCCCTACCCTTCACCGTGCATACCATCACCCACGATTCGCAGGGTCCGATCATCCCCTTCGGTGCTCAGGGCACAGGCAAGTACTTCTGGTTGCGTGGCTATTCGCCCGAAGGTCTCCACAGGGCAACGGTTCTTGAGGCCAACACGCCTTACGTCATCTCCATGCCGAACAATCCGACGGTCTATCCCTACGAGTACAACCTCAACGGGCACGTCACCTTCTCGGCAGAGAATACCATCGTGCCAGCCACACCCGACTTCGAAGAGATGCTTATCACGCGTGGCAACATCACGATGGCACCTATCTTCGTGCTCGTACCTCGCGACGAAGCCGTCTACGCCATTAACGTAGGTCAGCCGCTTGACCGCTATGCCGAGGGCAGTGTGTTTACACGCGAACTGCGTGAGGTGCGCCCCTTCGAGGCCGCTACCACACACGAGCCCGTCAACGGCGCACGGCCCCAGAACATCCGTATTGCCGCACAGCCCAACTACGACATTACAGGCATCAAGACCATAGAACTCGACGAGACCGAAGGCACGTGGTTCTCTCTCGACGGTCGCCAGATCCAGGGTCAGCCCCAGCGGAAGGGTGTCTACCTCCAAAAGGGCAAGAAGGTTGTGATTAAGTGAAAGAAGTGAGATCTAAATAAGTTAGGAGGGCTCCCACATTTTCTGTGAGAGCCCTTTTTCGTTTAGAAGGGGCCGTAGCCCGTGCAACTGGTGGTCGTGATGGCCGTCAGGAAGGCTGTGAGCGCGGCTACTATCACCTTCACCGCAATCTCAATAAACTTGCCCTTTTTCATTTCTAATTCCTAATTTCTCACTACCCTTCGTTCAGGCTGGTGCCACCACCGTTGTCGTCACCACCACCGTTGTCGTCACCGCCACCGTTGTCATCACCGCCGCCCTGGTCGATGGTTCCGGTGCCACCACCGTTGCCG
>JAFWTK010000186.1 GCA_017518935.1 Prevotella sp. | reverse complement strand
GGTTTTGTGTTGCGCTGCGCCATGACGGCATCGTATTCCGCCTCACCAAGAGTCAGTTCACCCAACATCAGACGGACGCTCTCCCACTCCTCAGGCAGATCCTGATGCTGGGACAGAGCGAGAGCCAATCTCTGCTCTTCCACTGGCGAAGTCTCGCCTGCGAGATACTTGTCAATCAGTTTTTGTATATCCTTGTTCGTCATTGTTTCATCCTCCTTGTTAGTTCTGTCAATACTTTCTTTCTTGCTGCCGAGACCATCGCTGTTACCGAGGCTTTGGGAATACCCGTCTGTTCAGATATCTGTTCCGTAGAAAGACCTTCCGTCTGTCGCATCTCAAAGAGTTGGCGTTCTCGCGGCTTCAACAGTGCCACCACCTCAGTCATCATCCGCCGTGTATCCTCGGCCTCCAAGAGTTCCTGCGGAGAGTCTGACGTGTCTGGACGACGCAGAACCCGAGGGCCGATATCAGTATAACTTCGCTGCCGGGCAGCCTGTCGCTTTCGATAGAGATTGACACAGCAGTTCTTCGCCACACGTACGGCCAGTCCTGAGATATTGCGTCCGCTGTCTATCTGTTCACAGTAGCGCCATAGTTGAACCATCGCATCCTGGGCCACATCCTCGGCATCATCCTGCGATCCGAAGAAGTCCAGTGCTACTTTCAGCACATGCGACCTTAACTGTTGGGCAATATGTTCGAATTCTGACTGTGTCATACATATATAATACGTAAGAACAAGCCAAATATTAAGTCAAAAAGAAAAATTTTGTTTTTTATGCCTGAAATTTCGGACAAGTCATCCCCCACCGTGCAGAAATCAGCCCTGAATCTCAGGCAAGGTTATGCAAAGTTCCAACGAGGCATACCAGATTCAGGGCAGTTCGTATTATTCCGAACTTCCGCCGCCTTCACCACTATTGCCGCCACCCTTCACATCATCATTGCTGATGCTGCGCTCGGCCTTCCTGACGCTGGCCTTGAGTTCTCCGATGCGATAACTGATACTGAGGGAGAAGGACTGGTTGACGCTCTTCGACCAACTGTCTGCATGGAAAAAGGTATCCTCCGTCGTATAATTATATTGCTTGTATTTCTTCAGGAAGTTCGAGGCAGAGAGCGTCAGGTTTAGGCGGTTTTTCAACCACGACTTCTGAATACTCATACTGTAACTGCTATAACTGCTGCCACGGCCTTGCAGGTTGACGTTTGGCGTTATACCATAGAAGTTAAAGGTCAGTCGCCAGTCCTTGGGAAGCGTCTGCTGTGCACCGCCATAGGCAAAAAGACTCCATCCGTGATTGGAGAGGGTAGCGCCATTGTCCATGTCGGTATAGGAGAGTCGTCCGTTGACATAGACACGGGTGTTCTTAGTGGCATTCCAGTTGATGTATGTATTCAGGTTGATGCCCTGACTACGCCCGATGTTCTCGTAGGTGGTGTAGAGTACATCCTTTCCCGTCGGGGTCTTCAGACCTGGGATCTGCGTGTCGGGCATCATCCTCACCACGTTCTCGATGCTGTTGTTGGTGAAACCATAGCGCAGGGCAAGGTTGATATTGAACTTCGGCGTAAAATTGCTGTAACTGAGGTTGAACGAATGACTCTTCTCACTCTCAAGATGGGAGTTACCCTGATAGATATTGGTGGGCGTGGAGTCGTCGAGGTAGGGATTAAGATACCAGATGCCCGGACGATAGATGCGCATATCGTAACCCAGTCGCAGGTTCGACATCTGCGTCAGTTTATAGCCGATGCTGGCAGAGGGCACAAAATCATTGAAATGTTTCCTGAAATCGTCACCACGTCCCAGTTTATATTCCACATCCTGTAAGGTATGCTCGTAGCGAAGTCCCAAGCGTCCTGACAGTTTATCCAGTTTCAAGCCATACCCCAGATAGGCGGCGAAGATATCGTTGCGATGCTTATAGTGCGACGAGTGATCCTGATCGAAGACATCTTCCTCATAACGGTCGTTCTCCGACGAGTTGTCACGTAGGATATACTTCAAGCCTGTCTCCAAAGTGTGGATCTTGGCGAAGGGGGTGGTATAGTCTATCTGGAAAGTATGTTCCATCGAATGCTCACTGCCGTCGTTATACTGATTTTTCAGGCGCTGGAGGAAGTTCTCCCAGCCTTCAGCGGCCTGCAAATCTCCGTAGTCGGTAGTGGATTCGCTCTTGTCGGGCTCATTCTCAATCTTATACGACAGAGTCAGCAGACGTTCTGGAACTGAGAAACTGCGCTGATAGTCGATACCTCCGTCAATAAAACTATAGTTGCTCTTGGAATGGCTGTTGGTGGTATATCTGTAAAGCGGTGTCTGTGTCAGGGGCGAGGTGGCAATGGTCGTGCCATCGCCATTGCTCTTGTTTCCGCCACCATAGAGATCGAATGAGGCTGTGAGCAGACGGAGAGTGTCAATCTCATAACTGGCCTCGAAGGAACCAAACTGTGAGTGTCCGTGTCCTTTGGATGAACTTTCGCTTTCAAGGTCCGACGACGAATCAGTAATCTTGCCGAT
>JAFWTK010000185.1 GCA_017518935.1 Prevotella sp. | reverse complement strand
TGCGGAGGCAATTACGTTACCCTGCTCATCCTTTTCGCGACCTCTGCCGTCGATGATGGTCCCGCCGTAGGTCCAGGGACCTAAGGGGTTGTCGCTGTAACAGTAGGCGAGGGTGTAGTTGCTGGTGGGCAGACCGAACTCGCCGTCTTCGGTGAATCGGCTGTAGATGAAGACATATTTGTCCTTGATCTTACGTATGGATGAGGCTTCAAAAAACCTGAACTGTCCAGGCTGGTTGCGGCCAGAGATCATGTCCTCCACAATCTTGGTGCCCGGCTTGACGGTAGCCATCGTCTCAGGGTCGAACTCTGCGGCGTAGGAGCGTTCAAAGCCCCAGTAGCCATAGACGCGTCCGTCATCATCGACGAATACGGCGGGGTCGAACTGCAGTACACCGTCCACGGTGTTGGGATCATCCTTGCTCCAGTTGCATACCTCGAAGGGGCCGTCGGGACGGTCGCTCTTGGCAATCAGTCCGTTGCGGAAGCCCGTCTGGTCGTTGGGGAAGAGGTAATATGTCTTTTTGCCATCGGCATCCGTCACCATTGTCACGTCAGGGGCATAGAGCACATCGGCGGTACTGGCAGAGTCGAAGGGCTCGCCATCGCGGTTCTTGTCCACCACGAGGATCACACCGTCGTAGCGCCATTGAGTCAGGTCTTCTAAGGGCGCCGACCACACCACCTGATCGCGCCCGCAGTAGGCTGTCACCAGGTCATCGTGCGAACCATAAATATATACGCGTTGTTTCCCGGGATTGTCGGGGTCTTCAAACACATACGGTTCACCATCGGGGATGTGCTCCCAAAGGGGCAAGTAGGGGTTGCCGGGAGTGGTGAGTGGGGTGCTGGTGGTTGACTGTTGGGGACTGGACTGGCACGAGAGAACCAGCAGGGTGCAGCAGGCCGCTGCTACAATCACGTTAAGGGTCTTCATTTTCATTTTGTTGTTGATTTTATTGTTATTGGGTGCAAAGGTAATAAAAAATCCGTGAAAGTCATTGCGCTTTCGCAGATTTTTTATTACCTTTGCAGGCAACTATAACGCAAACTTCAAAACGACAACAGAATTATGGACAACAAGCACCTGACTCTTAACGCCAATCTTATTGTGGCGGCTTTGCAGAAACCGTCGGCAGAGTTTACCAAAGCCGACATCATCGACTACATCGTCAAGAATGACATCCGCATGGTGAACTTTATGTATCCTGGCGGCGACGGAAAGTTGAAGACGCTGAACTTTGTCATCAACAATCTGGATTATCTGGAGACCATCCTTACCTGTGGTGAGCGTGTTGATGGCAGTAGTCTATTCTCCTTCATCCAGGCCGGTAGTAGCGACCTCTATGTACTGCCCCGTTTCCGTACAGCCTTTGTCGATCCCTTTGCCGAGATCCCCACGGTGTCGCTCCTCTGCTCCTACTTCGACAAGGACGGTAACCCGTTGGAGTCTTCTCCTGAGTTCACCCTCCACAAGGCTGCTGAGGCTTTCCGTGAAGTGACGGGGATGGAATATCAGGCGATGGGCGAGTTGGAGTATTATGTCATCAGCGACGATGAGGAGGTGTTCCCGGCTCAGGACCAGCGCGGCTACCACGAGTCGGCGCCTTACGCCAAGGCCAACGAGTTCCGCACCCAGTGCATGCAATATATCGCCCAGGCCGGCGGACAGATTAAATACGGTCATTCAGAGGTGGGCAACTTCACCATCGATGGCAAGAACTACGAGCAGAACGAGATCGAGTTCCTGCCCGTACCTGTGGAGCAGGCTGCCGACCAGTTGATGCTTGCCAAGTGGATTATCCGCAACCTCGGCTACCAGATGGGCTATGATGTGACCTTCGCCCCGAAGATCACCACTGGCAAGGCCGGCTCCGGATTGCATATCCACATGCGGATGGTGAAGGACGGCAAGAACCAGATGCTGGCCAACGGCGTGCTCTCTGAGGCTGCCCGTAAGATGATTGCCGGTATGATGGATCTTGCACCTGCCATCACAGCCTTCGGCAATAAGAATCCGACATCGTACTTCCGTCTCGTACCCCATCAGGAGGCACCGACGAATGTCTGTTGGGGCGACAGGAACCGCAGTGTCCTAGTTCGCGTTCCCCTCGGTTGGGCGGCAGATGTGGATATGAGTCACAAGGCCAATCCCTTGGAGACAGAAACCAGATACGACACCAGTATCAAGCAGACGGTGGAGATGCGTTCGCCAGATGGCAGTGCCGACCTGTATCAGTTGTTGGCTGGACTCTGTGTGGCTTGTCGTCACGGCTTTGAGATGGACAATGCCCTCGAACTGGCAGCCCAGACATACGTCAACGTGAATATTCACGCTACCGAGAATGCAGACCGTCTGGCTACGCTGGCACAGTTGCCCGACTCCTGTGTCGCCTCTGCTGCCTGTCTCGAAAAACAGCGCAAGGTCTTCGAGGAGCACAACGTCTTCTCACCCGCTATGATCGACGGCATCATAGCCCAACTCCGTGCCTTTGATGATACGACCCTCCGACAGACCATCGAGGGCTATCCCGAAGAAATCCAGAAACTTGTCACCCAGTATTTCCATTGTGGATAATTTTTAATGAAACAGAAGTATTTAGTCTTAGTGCTCTTAGGACTGGTTATGGTCTCTGGAGCAACAAGTTTCGGGAGTTATCAGGCCACGGAGCGGTTGGTTGAGGATGACATGAGCCAAGCCTTGGCATCGGCACTCGCAGAACAACAGAACGATGTAATCAGTGCAGATACCATCCGAGTGTTTAACAGTCATCTGCAACTGGAACAGTTGCGGGGTCATGCAGTATTGGCAGTGGATACCAGACAGAAAGGCTTCCGCTGTGAGGCAAGATGTTCTGCGGCAACTATCTTTCTGATGTCAGACCAACGGCCAGCCTCCATATTATGGATGCTCACTTTGCTATGGGCAGGATTCTGCCTCTATAGCCATCGACGGCAAGTGCCATTGTTGGCTGGCATGTACCAATACGGTGGATTGAATTATGCGGAATCAGAGGGGCGTTTCTATGATGCTGAGGGCAGGCAGATTAAACTAACACCCATGCAGCAGCAGTTGATGGAGATGTTCTTCCGTTCGTCCTCACACTCGCTGACGAAGACAGAGATTTGCGATGCCCTCTGGCCGAAGAAGCCTGATGCCAGCGAAACGCTCTATACCCTCATCCGTCGTGTCAAACCTATCATCGAGGCACATTCCAACCTCAGAATCGAAGTCGATAGGGGGAAAGCCTATGAACTGAGGATTAGATAGTTAGTCTGATTTCAGACAATTGTCAGACAAATGTCAGACAATAATTTTGCCTGATTAGGAATCTCTTCATACCTTTGCAGTAAAAATTAGCAAGTATGAAGAGATTTCTGTTTTTATCAATGTTGGTTTTCATTATTATCATGATATGGGTATCCGTTCATGAGAAGGAGGACGATATGCCCTTACCGCAGAAGTTGGAGCGGGCGATGCGGCTCACGCGGATGATGGAATATAAGGATTGCGACTATGGCTATAGTGTCCGCTATCCGTCGTTCTTCGAGCCTGACGACTCACTGATGGATGGGGGTTGTTGTCGGTTCAGTTTCTGGCAGGACAGCACTGAGATCGTGCAGACGGCATTCGTGGAACATAATTCAGACAGCCTGACACTGGAGCAGTCGATGGCAAAATATGCTTCAGAACTTCATGCTACCCAACAACAGAAGGGCGATGACTTCTTCATCCTTTCAGGTCATATTCTTACTGATGACGGACAAATCACGAGCCGTCGCTATCATGCCAAGTTCGTCATGCACCGCAAAGTCTGGTTTGTGCAGACATTAGCCTATCCCGAGGACTGTGAGCAGGCCGTCCAACGGCTTATCCGTGAGATTGATAACTGGAAGGTATGGTAAGTGAGTTTGTTTTACGGCAAAAATACGAAAAAACCACGAAAGCGCATCGACTTTCGTGGAATTTTAGTATCTTTGCAGCCAGATATGGAAGAAGCAAACAAGATACCACAGGAGTGGAATAAATTCTATCTGAAGGATGTGTCGTTTGTCAATATCATGACGCGGCGCATCTTCAATGTGCTTATCGTGGCGAATCCCTACGATGCCTTTATGCTGGAGGACGATGGGCGCATCGACGAGAAGATTTTCGACGAGTATATGGAATTGGGTATGCGTTATCCGCCTACCTTCACGCAGGTGTCTACCACAGAAGAGGCTAATGAGGTGTTGAAGACGACGGATATCGACCTGGTGATCTGTATGCCGGGTAATGCCGACAACGATGCCTTCACTGTGGCCCGTGAGATCAAGGCGGCGCATCCGAATATCCCCTGCGTGGTGCTGACACCGTTCTCGCACGGTATCACCAAGCGCATCGAGAATGAGGATATGTCGGTGTTCGACTATGTCTTCTGCTGGCTCGGCAATACCAATCTTATCATGTCGATCATCAAGTTGTTGGAAGACAAGATGAACATCGAGCACGACATCCGTGAGGCAGGGGTACAGATGATTCTGCTCGTGGAGGATAACATCCGGTTCTACTCCTCCGTGCTCCCTAACCTATATAATTATATATTGGCGCAGTCGAAGCGTTTCTCTACCGAGGCACTTAACCCCCACGCGGCAGCCCAGCGTAAGCGAGGTCGCCCCAAGGTGGTGCTTGCCACCAACTACGAGGAGGCGATGGAGATTTATGAGAAGTATCATGAGAACACTCTCGGTGTCATCTCCGATACCCGTTTTCCGATGCACAGTGTTCGCGGACGACTCTCGCACGTGGAAGAGGGCGACCCCGAGGCCGGACTGAAACTGCTCCGTGAAATCCGTAAGCGCGACGAATATGTACCCTTGATCCTCGACTCGAAGGAGACTCTCAACCGTGCCAAGGCCGAGGCAGAGGGTTTTCATTTCATCGACAAGAACTCCACGAAGATGAATGTCGATCTGCACCACCTGATGGAAGACCACATGGGCTTTGGCGATTTTATTTTCCGTGACCCGAAGACGAAGGAGGAGATCTTCCGTGTGTCGTCGCTGAAGGAGTTGCAGGACAATATCTTTAAGATTCCTAACGACTCGATGCTCTACCATGTGTCGCGCAACCACATGAGTCGTTGGCTCTGTGCCCGAGCCATCTTCCCCGTATCGGCCTTCCTGAAGCATGTCACCTGGCATAAGTTGCAGGATGTGGATGCCCACCGTCAGATCATCTTCGATGCCATCGTGCAGTACCGAAGGATGAAGAACATCGGTGTGGTGGCAGTGTTCGACCGTCTGAAGTTCGACCATTATTCCCATTTTGCCCGTATTGGTGAGGGCTCCTTGGGAGGTAAGGGTAGGGGACTCGCCTTCCTCGACCGTATCATCAAGCGTCACCCCGAACTGAACCAGTTTGAGGGGGCTGAGGTATCAATCCCTAAGACGGTGGTACTCTGTACAGACTTCTTCGATGAGTTCATGGAGAAGAACAACCTCTATCCGATAGCCCTCAGCGATGCCCCCGACGAGGAAATCCTGAAACACTTTCTCAGGGCTCAGTTGCCTGACTCGCTGATAGCCGACTTCTTCACCTTCTTCGATGCGGTGAAGTCGCCGATAGCCGTGCGCTCGTCGTCGCTTCTTGAGGACAGTCATTACCAACCATTTGCTGGCATCTACTCCACCTATATGATTCCTTATCTCGATGATAAGTACGAGATGCTGCGCATGCTGGCCTGTGCCATCAAGGGTGTCTATGCCTCCGTCTATTACAAGGACTCGAAGGCGTATATGTTGGCGACACAGAACGTCATTGATCAGGAGAAGATGGCTGTGATTCTACAGGAGGTGGTGGGCAAGCGCTATGGTGACCTCTACTATCCCAACTTCTCCGGTGTACTCCGTTCGCTGAACTACTATCCCATCGGCGACGAGAAGGCGGAGGAAGGTATAGCCTCCCTGGCCCTCGGACTGGGTAAGTATATCGTGGATGGCGGACAGACGCTCCGTGTGTCGCCCTATCACCCCACGCAGGTGCTCCAGACCTCGGAGATGGAGACGGCCCTGTCGGAGACACAGACGCGTTTCTATGCCTTGGACATGTCACATACAGGTGCCGACTTCAAGGTGGATGACGGCTTCAATATCAAGAACCTCCGTGTGAAACAGGCCGATGCCGACGGTTCCCTGAACTATATTGCCTCCACCTATGACCCTGTCGATCAACTCATCCGCGATGGACTCTATGAGGGTGGGCGTAAGATTATCTCCTTCTGCGGGGTGCTCCAACAGGGCATCTTCCCCTTGCCTGAACTGCTCCAGATGGTGCAGAAATACGGCTCTGAGGAGATGCGCCGTCCTGTAGAGATAGAACTGGCGGGAAATCTGAATGCCGACAAGACCGGTACCCTTTATCTGCTCCAGATTCGTCCCATCGTCGATTCCAAGCAGGTGCTGGACGAGGACTTGCAGAAGATTCCCGACGCCGACTGCTTGTTGCGCTCGCACAACTCCCTGGGTCATGGTATCTCCGAAGATGTCGTCGATGTGGTGTATGTCAAGGCTGGTGAGGACTTCACCGCTGCCAACAACCCCACCATCGCCTCACATATCGAGCAGATCAATCAGAAGTTCCTCGACGGCAAGTATGTCTCTGAGGATGGCACCGTCGGCTCCAACTATGTCTTGGTGGGGCCAGGGCGCTGGGGCTCCAGCGACTACTGGCTGGGCATCCCTGTGAAGTGGCCTCATATCTCTGCTGCCCGCGTGATTGTGGAGACAGGACTCAAGAATTATCACGTCGATCCTTCGCAAGGTACGCACTTCTTCCAGAACCTCACCAGTTTTGGTGTCGGCTACTTCACTATCAACACCTATACGGGTGACGGCATCTTCCAGAAGGATATCCTCGACGCGATGCCTGCCGTTGAAGAAACCGAATACGTGCGCCACGTCCGCTTTGAGAAGCCCCTCAAGATAATGATGGACGGCAAGAAGCAGACAGGCGTCGTTCTCCTGTAACTCGCATTGCCTGTAACGCGTGGCGTACGCCCGTTATCACACATATCGACTGAATATGATGTTAAGTGGGGTGAACAACTACTTAAAGAGTTTAACGGAAGCGCATAACTACAAAGAATAGTTGTGCGCTTCTGTTTTTTTAGTTATCTTTGCCGCCAGATACTGAAAACGTCATTGATGTTAAACGAACAAACAGCAACAAAATGAAGAAACTAACGAATAAAGAAAGGGAAGTGATGGAACTGTTCTGGCAGCATGGCCCCATGTTCGTCAGGGAACTGCTCGAACATTACGAGGAACCGCGTCCGCACTTCAACACGCTATCCACCATCGTCCGCCGTCTGGAGCATGAGGGGTATATTGGCCATAAGCAGTATGGCTCTACCTATCAATACCATGCCCTGATAACGGAACAGGACTATGCGAAGGGGAATATTTTCCGGCTTGTGGATGACTACATCGAGGACTCCTACAAGGGTCTGGTGTCAACCTTCCTGAAGGAAGAGAAACTCTCCGTCGATGAACTGCGTGAATTGATTTCCCAAGTCGAAGCATACGAAAAGGAAAAGCAATGATGACCCTGTTCCTCACCTACGAACTGAAAGTGGCTGTGCTGATAGCCGTCTTCTATATCTTCTGGCGCTTATTGGTTGCCAATGAGACCTGGCATCGGTTGAACCGTATCGTGCTACTCTCTACTGCTCTCGCCTCGTTTGTATTGCCCCTCTGCGTAATCACCATTCACCAGACGGTGGAAGTGATGCCCCCTGTGGCAGATACGCTCCCGTTGCCGACAGACGAGACGGCTATGCCTATAGAGTCAGCCCCAATAGTGGCAAACACTGAAACAGAACGTCCATTTAATTGGCTGCTGCCACTAACCATTATATATATAATAGGTGTCGTGGTGGTGCTGTCGAAGATATTGCTGTCGCTATGGAGACTGTACAGGATGAGAGTCGAGAGCGAAGTTTATCCTTTGTCGGATGGCTATCTGATGGCTGTTTGCGAGAAGGTCGGCACGCCTTTCAGTTGGTGGAACACGGTATTTATGAATCACAATGACTATGAGAAGGGCGTTCCTGCTCTTCTGACACATGAACTGGGACACCTCCGGCTGCATCACTCTGCCGATGTGCTCCTGGTGGAACTGCTCACAGCCCTGCAATGGTTTAACCCCGCAATGTGGATGCTCCGTGCCGACCTGCGCACCATCCACGAGTATGAGGCTGACCAGCAGGTGATCTCTCACGGATTCAATGACATTCAGTATCTACAACTTTTAATCCGTAAGGCTGCTGGTCAGAGCGGGTACTCTCTGGCCAACGGTATCTCTAACAGTGCCCTCAAAAAACGCGTAACAATGATTATGAAACCAAAATCAATTCATAGGCAGTGGCTTCGCTATGCTTATCTGCTACCCATCATAACCATATCGCTGGCTATGTCGGCCAAAATCCAAAAGGAAGAAGTGCTGAAGAGCGGTTCTGAGGAATCTGCTATCAGGCTTGTCAAGAAGGATGGCAAAGACTACTATGGAGTGAAAGCACCTGCTGGCGCTTTCTTCACCTGGCTTGTAAATGGACATCTGGCAGAAAGAAGCATGATAAAAGAAGATGGTAATTGGAACGTGCTGAGTCTATTTTCCCCAACGGAGTATTATATTTCTCTCAATACAAAACCGATCAGCATCTATGATATCCCCTACATACCTTTTAATAGTATCAAGGAAGTAAAACTGATACAAGACGATTATGGTCGTCGAGAGATTGAGTTCTATACACAACATAGGACGGAGTTCAACAGAGATACTGATTATGATTACCCGGCAGACTATAAGGAGAATATCAAGGCTTGGATATTCTTCAGGGCCGAAGAGGCTGCCACAGGACGACAAATGTGGGGCGTAGAGGTGACTGTTGTGGAAACAGGACAGAAGGCAAAGACCAACGAAGAAGGGTGGTGCGAGTTGAAAGTCCCTTTGGGCACCACTGTCAAAGCGTCCTACCCTGGATATGAAAGCGAGACCTATCAGATCAACCACATTAATGGCAATGAAGTACAAGGTTGGACATTCTGGATGAGCAAGCCTGGTGATAAGATATACAGAAATGTCTCCAAACAAGCAGAGTTCATCGGTGATAAGGAGCGATGGATTGCCAAGAATATTCGATTGTCGAAGGCTGCTGCTGGCGGAAAAGGCGTTTCAGGTCGTGTCACCGTCTGGTTGGTGGTCGATGAAGACGGCTCAGTCAGTGGCGTCAGACTGAAGCAAGGTTTCAACCATTGGCTGAATAATGAGGCCATCCGATTAGTGAGTTCCATGCCTCGTTGGAAACCAGCCCTCAAAGATGGCAAACCCGTTAAAAGCCTCACCCTTACAAGCGTTTCATTTGAGAATGTTCAGGATAGAGTTTTGATAGGTACATACATTCGCGATGAGAAGTCAATGAAATACATGAATGATGTAGATGTCTCGATTATGAGTTTGGATAGTGTGGTGTTGGCAAAACCAATGCTGCAAGAGGTATATGTCGGTTCTCAGATGTATCGCTATGTTTGGGATGTGCCCCGCCGTGATCGGTACATCATTAAAGTCTCCAAACAAGGTTACAATACAGAATACAAGACTGTTTCTATCAAAGACAATAAGTCGCAGAATAATGCTGATGATATAATTCTCCGTCCTAAATCGTAATCTATTTGCAATAACTCAGATGCAAACTATTTGCAAACTCCGATAGTGATGAATTATTGGATTTTTTTGTACCTTTGCGCCCAATGAAGAAAATAATACTCATTTGGGGGTGTATAATGACTGTGACGATGATAGTCGGTTGTCAGAACTACGGCAACAAACACTATTATCATGAACTGGAGAAGATAGACCATCGTCAGAACCGTGAACTGGCCAGACATGAGATTATGGCTTTGAAGAACGAAGTGGCTTCTTATCCTGACTACATTAGAATGTATCATCAGTTGCTCGTTGCAGAACTGAACGAAGAGGTGATGCCTTACAGGAATATGGAAGTGGCGAGAGCACTCATTGACTACTACGAAAACAACAATGATCGTGATAAATTGATTCGCAGTTATATCATCGCCGGGCATATATTTGCCAACAACAATGATGGTCCCAAGGCGCTTTCATATTATTATAAGGCCGAAGAACTGCTGGATGGTTATAACAATGCAGAACTGCTGAACCGTCTTTATGCCAAGATGGCTTATCTGTTTCTTCACCATAATATGCCAGAACAGGCCAGAGTCTATGCCACTCGTTCACAGAACTATAGTTATCACAAGAAGGATACACTTGGTATGATTAAGGCATTGCGGTGTATCAGTGAGACCTATAAACAGGTGCCAGGAAATGAACTGACTAATCTTGAAGAAGCCTATCAACTGGCCAAGCAATCCAGACGATACGACCAGCAGAAAGAACTGATGATAGACATTGCAAGTTGCTGCAGTCATAATGAGCATTATCATTTGGCACTGAATTATCTTCGTCCTCTGATGAATATAAAAGATCATCGTGCGGATGCACTGTTGGGTAAGGCCTATTATCATATAGGCAAGGAAGACTCTGCATTCTTCTTTGCGCAGCGGGCTTTGGAGAAAGGCAACTCCATCAGCAAGCGCGATGCCCATGAAGTGCTTGCTTATTTGGCTATCCGGCAAGGTCAGCGTGATAGCGCAGAAGAGCACTTTTCAAAATACAAGGAACTGAATGATGCCCTGAATAGAATCCAGAACAGCGAGGCTATCGCACAGATGGATGCCTTCTATCATAATCAGAAGCAGGCTGAAGAAAATGCCAGATTAAGGTTTGACAATAGCCACAAGCAGAACATGATTGTTATCGTGATAGCCTGTCTCATAGTACTGATCATCCTCTTTGGCACATACGTTCAGCGCCATCGACGCAAGCAGGAATTGATGGCATTACGCATCCAGCAGTTGGAAGAGTTCAAGCAGGCTTACGAAAAGACAGATGAGAGCGAACGCAACCAGACGGAACAAAGCATACGCCAGACAGTCATATATCAGCACCTGGTCATGATGCAAGAGCCAGAACATCCTATTGATACCGACTGGCAAGCATTGGCCGATGCCATTAATCAGGTTTACCCTCAGTTTACGCCTCGTCTGCTAAGCCTTTGCAGGATGACAACCCACGAATATCATGTTTGTCTTTTGTTGAAAGCTGGCTTTGAACCTATCCGCATTGCCACTCTTACCCTTCGTAGTAAGGCTGCCGTCTCTACCGTCCGCAGCCGTCTTTATGAGAAAGCCTTCGGCAAGAAAGGTAGTGCCAAAGACTGGGACGAGGTCATCCGAACACTCTAAAAAAGCAAACTATTTGCAAACTCCGATAGTGTCGGGCTATCGGATTTTTTTCATACTTTTGCACTCTGAACAATAAATCTCTCTTTATGTATAAACTACAAACAATGTTCGTCCTCGCCTTGCTGACAGTTCTGCTGCCAGCGACGGGGACTTCCTGCTCACCGCAGACACAAAGAAAAACGCAACAGAAGGCTTCTGATCATGCATTACTGTCAGTAACTTATGAGACGATTCGCCAGATGACAGAGGAAGACACGAGGAAAACAAAAGATCTGATGCGTCTCGACATCGGCAGCCATGCCTCGCAGTTTCGTAGCGTCATCATCGAGTGGGTGCTGGATAAAGGTTTGGTCTATGGCAGTCCTACCAGTCTCAACCATCCTTTTACGGGTTACAAGTGGCAGCATGAGCAGGTGGTGAAAAATCTACCAAAGGCAGGTTACCTCTATTTTACTCATGGCCGTATATCTACACGCGACAAGATAGAGGGGCTGTTTGACTGGAAATTATGTAAAGGCGAGAAAACCATCTGTGGCTATCCTTGTAAAAAGGCAACGACAACTTTTCGAGGACGGACATGGACAGCATGGTATGCACCATCATTGCCTTATAGTGATGGACCTTGGAAACTGGGTGGACTGTCAGGTGTCATCCTCGAAGCCGCTGAAGCGGAAGGTAAGATTACCTTTCGTTGTAAGAAAGTGGAGCGGGATACAGGCTATGGTATAGTGTTGGTCAAGCATAATAGCACACCTATGCTTCGCATGGAATCTGATGGGCTTGACGTTTATAGCCCACAACGAGCAGCAGAATTGCTGATGTTGGAACAATGGGACCAGATTGCATTTTCTGATGTAATGATGAATACACATGGAATCGAAGGCAACAAAACAAATTATGTTGTAAAGGATGGCAAGAGAATAAGCATTCCATCTAATCAGACGGCAGTCCTTTACGAGTATTTTTCAGACATTGACATGAAAAAACAGTATCCACCAACTATCGTAAAATAGTAAGACAAAGAAATATGAAACGATTGAAGACAATTTTTTTAGGGCTGATACTCACAATGAGCGTCAATGCCCAGGACGGACGGTTTGCTATTACGCTGAGGGTTGACTCGGCCATTGCCAGCGAATCACAGAAGGTCTATCTTTATTCACAGATCGAAAAGCAAATGCACTTACACGACTCACTGAACATTGACTCTGTGCATCGTGTAGGTACCTTGCATGGGTCTGTGCCATACGAATATGCTGTTCACCTGATGTTCGCCCGCAGAGGACCAGGTGTGGTGCCAGTAGTAGTGAAGAATGGTGACAGCATCACTGTACATGTAGGTGATGAAGACGACGGCTTTCGTCTGCGCTATCCAAGAAATACAGAAGGGTCGCCAGCCATGCATGAATACGTGAACTACTACTTGACGCAGGATAGCCTTGACCATCAACGTACGAAGGTTTGGTTGCAGATGCAACTGGTAGGATTGCCTGAGACAAAGAAAGATTCGCTCAAAACGCACTATGACGTACTTGTCCGCGAAATAGAGCACAGTAAGGAACTTTTCGCCATGAATGCCAGATATCCCTATGCCGCTATGGGTGTAGGAGGCAGCATCTACAGCAACTACAAGTGGAGTCCGACGACTCATACTTATAAAGAAGAGGTCGTAGATTCCATCATGAACTCACTTATTCAGCGTTTCCCTGACTATCCGCCTATCCGTGCCCTCGTTAATGACAGCACCCTCGGAGATTATATGTCGGCAGAAAGTTTCGCCACTAATACATTACTCTGGAAACGCTATAGTAGCCGCTTCTATGATAGCGAATTAGACACTATAGTCCGTCCGCTAAAGGTGGGCGATTACTTCAACATCCTCGGCCTGAATGAATACCGCGGACAATACGTCTATGTTGATTTTTGGGCCTCATGGTGTCAGCCCTGCCTGATGCAGATGCCCAACATCAAACAGGCTGCCCAGATGTTTTCTAAAGATTTGATGGTTCACCTGATTTCTATCGACAAATCAGGTAAAGAGTGGTGGAGTGCCGTGAAGGAACATGACTTACGAAATCACTTGGAAGGCGAACAACCCTATCAGATTCACAATAGGCGAGCCTACGATGAGAAGGGAAAAATGAATGCAGATGTCCGCTCTCTCGGCATCAAGACCATCCCTCACAACTATCTCATTGACCGCTCAGGACGCATCATTGCCAAGAATATCTCTGGTGCCATGCTCATCGATAAAATGCAACAACTATTAGAAAAGGAGAAACAACAATGAGAATAACGACTCTTTTATTTTTTTACCTTATTATTTTTTTACCTTTATCCGCCCAGACGGATAGTCTGCGTACAGAGGCTTATTATTGGGCTGGGCGAGGCTATTTTAATAAAAGTCTGGAGATGCTACGACAATTACCTGATGACAGTTTGGACATCAGCGATATGCGTTTGCGCTATGATAACTTTGCCAATCTGGGAAATCTCGATTCACTTTTCTTTTGGGGAAACCAGATTCTGAAGCGTGACCCCTATAATATCTCGCTTATCCTTGATTACACGCCTCGCCTGAATAAAGGCAAAGTTTCAGACCTTGGAGGAAGGGTGACCTATTCGGAAAAGGTCATTGATATCTGCCAGAAATACCGTGAACGTGATTCTACTCATATCCTTGTGAATCGTCAGTTGGCTGAGGCTTATTATAACATAGGTAATTATGACCTCGCTTTACCCGCGCTCAAACAACTGGAGGCAGTGGGCGATACATGTTTTGGTACACTCTACACCCTTGGCCTGACCTATCAGCGCATGGGTGACAACAGTATGGCATACGATTACCTCTCACGAGCAACAGCGATTAACGACGATGCGAATCCTTATTGTCTTTTTACGCTTGGTATTGTATGTAACCGCATTGGCTTTGGGGCTGAGGCCCTGAGTTATCTCGATATGGCAAAGGAAAAGATGATGCCTGACCGTCAGACACTCTTCCGTCTGCACAAGGAACTGGCAGAGGCTTTCCGTATGAAGGGTGAGCATGACTTCCGGTTGGAAGAACTTCAGGAGTGCATGAGTCTGGCAGGGGAGAAGGACGTGAATGAACTGACCTACGAAATGGGTCAATGCTACTTTGCGTTGAAAAAGCGAGAC